>JALSRW010000077.1 GCA_026984595.1 Alphaproteobacteria bacterium | reverse complement strand
TGGCGGCCGCCGGCGAAATCATGCTGCTCGACGGCAAGGACGATGAGCTCGTCTACTGACGCCGCGGAGCGGCCCTTCGAGCCGGTACGGTTCGCCAGCCGAGAGGGCGGCTCCGTCGCCGGCGCCGCTCCTTCCGGCAAAGTACCCTGGGACGAGCTCGCCTTCCATGTCCCGGTCACCGAGAACGGCAGTGCGCCCGAGGCGGCCTCCGACCCCGACGAGCCGGTGGACCGGCCCGAAGAGGGAAGCGGCCGCATCCTGTTCGGGGAGGAGGAGCTGGCACGCATCTGTGCGGCGGTGGCCTGGCAGGCGCGGGGCGCCGAGCGGGAAGCCGCCCGGCGGCGGGAGGCCGAAGCCCGGACCGCGGCGCTGCGCAGATTCGAGGCGCGACTGGAGGCGCTGGCCGCCAGCGGCGATCGGGCCTGGGAGGAGCTCCAGGCCCGGCTGGCCGAGGTGGTCTACCTGCTGGCGGCGGCGGCGGTACCGGCCCTCGTCGCGCGGCTCGAAAAGCAGGAGGTGGAGAAGGCGGTGGGCGACCTCCTCGTCCGACTCGGCCCGGAAGAGGAACTGCGCATCCACGTCCATCCGGGGCTCGCCGAGGATCTCCGGCAGCGGCTCGCGGTCGACTCGGGTGTCACCGCCGGTGGTATCCGCTGGGAGGTGGTGGCCGAAAAGGGAATGGCCCCCGGCGATTTCCGCATCGAACGGAGCCACGGGTTCATCGAACGCCGCGCGGAGGAGATCTGCAGCCGGATCCTGGCCGCGGTCGAGGCCGTGCTGGCCGGCGGGCACGGGGGTCGGGAAGGCGTCGGCGAGGCCGACGGCGGGCTGCATTCAGCAAGGGAGCAGAGTCCATGAGCGAGCAGGAGGGGGCTCCGGCCCCGCAGGACGACAACCTGGAACGGCAGGGCGACGGCGCGCCGGTGGTGCAGACGCCCTCGGCGGCCGAGGGCGGGGAGACCGGCGCTTCCGCAGCGGCCATGGGGCCGCAGCGCCTGACCGCGGTCTACGATGTGCCGGTGCAGATCAGCGCCGTCCTCGGCCGCGCCTCGATGCCGGTGGGGCAGCTCTTGCGGCTGGGACGGGGCGCGGTGGTCGAACTCGACCGCAAGGTGGGCGAGCCCGTCGATGTCTACGTCAACAACCGGCTGATCGCCCGCGGCGAGGTGATGATCGTCGACGACCATCTGGGCATCACCATGACGGAAATCATCAAAAGCGAACAGTAGCATGAAATCGGCGTTGCCGCTGCGGGGCCGTTCGTCCGCGCCGGGGCGGGGAATCGAAATCGGCACCCTGGTCGGGCTGCTCGCGACCTTCGGGCTGCTGGGCGCGGCGATCGCCCTCGATGCGAGCTGGCGCGCATTTCTCGACCCGGCGGCTCTGCTCATCGTGATCGGCGGCACGGCGGCTGTCGCGATGACCGCCTTCGGGCCCGCCGAGCTCGTTCGTACGGCCCGGATCACGATCCGACTCGCCGGATCGCCGCGGCTTCCCGATGCCGCGGAACATGCCCGCTGGCTGCTCGAGCTCGCCCATGTGGTGCGCCGTGACGGGCTGGTCTCCCTCGAGCCCCGGGTCAAGACCTTCGGCGGGCGCCCGGTGCTCGCCCGGGGGCTGCTCGGCTTGTTGGAGGGGCGTCCGCTCGGGGAGCTGCAGCCGCTTCTGCAGCGGGAACGCCAGCGCCTGCTGGAGCCGTTCCTTTCCGCCGAGACGGTACTGCGGCGGGCAGCCGAAACCGCTCCTGCGATGGGGCTCATGGGTACCCTGATCGGCCTCGTCGAGATGCTCGCCCAACTCGAGAGGCCGGAGACGATCGGCCCGGCGATGGCGGTGGCGTTGCTCACCACCTTCTATGGTGCCCTGCTGGCGCACGCCCTGCTGACGCCGCTCGCCGACAAGCTCGCGGGCCATGCGGAGGCCGAGGCGCGGCTGGCGCAGATGGAGGCGCTGGCGGTGTCTTCCTTCGCGCGCGGGGAGAACCCGCGCTATCTGACCACCTCCCTCGACAGTTGCCTTCCGGTGTCCCGGCGGCTGGAGGAGAGCGACGGATCCGTAAGGGATTCTTAACCAAGACCGGCCCATGATGGAGCCGGTGGAAGGCCGTCGGTCGGTTCTGTTTTCGGAGAATGTTCAACATGCGGCTGTTGATCGTGGGCGAACATGCCAGGGAGGTCGTCGAGGCCAGTCGGATCGCTGCCGGTCGTGGCGCCGAGGTCCGCCAGGTGCCGGATATCGAGCAGGCATTGCGCAGCCTGCGGGCGGGCAAGGGAGCCGATCTGCTGCTTGTGGAGGTCGGCCTCGACATCCGACAGATGATCGATCGCCTCCTGCAGGAGCGGATCTGCGTGCCGGTGGTGGCCTACGGGGTCGATGCCGAGCCGCGCGCCGCGGTCGCTGCCATCCGTGCCGGCGCCCGCGAGTTCATTCCCCTGCCGCCCGACAGCGAGCTGATCGCCGCCGTTCTCGAAGCGGTCAGTGACAGCGGCCGCGCGCTGATCGTCGAGGATCCGGTGATGCTCGAGACGCTGCGCCTCGCCCGTCGCTACGCGCCTGCCGACGCCAGCGTGTTGATCACCGGCGAGAGCGGAACCGGCAAGGAAATGCTGGCGCGCTTTCTCCACGCCAACAGCCGGCGTGCCGACGGCCCCTTCGTCTCCGTCAACTGCGCGGCGATCCCCGAAAACCTGCTCGAATCCGAGCTGTTCGGCCACGAGAAGGGCGCATTCACGGGTGCCGTCGCGCGCCGCATCGGCAAGTTCGAGGAAGCGAGCGGCGGCACCCTGCTGCTCGACGAAATCAGCGAGATGGACATCCGTCTCCAGGCCAAGCTGCTGCGTGCCATTCAGGAGCGCGAGATCGATCGGCTGGGCGGCAGCAGTCCGGTGCGCATCGACATCCGGGTGATCGCCACCAGCAATCGCGATCTCGAGCAGGCGGTGGCCGATGGCGCGTTCCGTGAGGATCTCTATTTCCGCCTCAATGTGCTGAGCCTGCGCCTGCCCCCGCTGCGCGAGCGACCGGGGGACATCGTCGCGCTGGCCCGTCACTTCGCGAAAAAACACGCGATCGCCAACGGTCTGCCGGAACGTCCGCTGACCCCAGAGGCCCTGGCGCGCCTGCGCGCGCATCCCTGGCGCGGCAATGTGCGCGAGCTCGAAAACTGCATCCACCGTGCGGTACTTCTGGCTGCCGGCGAGGTGATCGATGTCGATGCCATCGATCTGCGGGCACCCCCTGCCGCACCCGGCTCCGACCCCGTACGGAGCGGAACGACGGCGGTCGGCCGTACCGTCGCCGAGATGGAACGCGATCTCATTCTGCAGACTCTGGAGCACACCCTCGGCAATCGCACCCGCGCCGCCAGCATTCTCGGCATCTCCATCCGCACCCTGCGCAACAAGCTGCGCCAGTACAGCGAAGCCGGACTGACCGTGCCACCGGCGGCGCATGTCTGATCCGTCCCGCCGCGTGAAGGAGGAAGCGCGCCATGGCTGAGGCGAGTTCGCAGGCGGTCCGCGCATGGCTGCCGCTGTTGCGCAAGGGCCTCGAGCAGAAGGACGTGCTGCTCGGGCTCGGCGTGGTCGGCATCCTGGCCGTGCTGATTCTGCCGATTCCCACGGCGCTTCTGGATGTGCTGCTGGCCCTGTCCATCACCTTCTCGGTGCTGGTGCTGATGACCTCGATCTTCATCACCAACGCCCTGGAGTTCAGCGCCTTCCCTTCGGTGCTGTTGATCGCCACCATGCTGCGCCTGGCGCTGAACCTCGCTTCGACCCGGCTGATCCTCGCCGAGGGGCACCAGGGACCGGCCGCCGCCGGTCGCGTGATCGAGGCCTTCGGTGGCTTCATCATGCAGGGCAATTTCCTGATCGGGTTGATCGTCTTCGCGATTCTGGTGATCGTCAATTTCGTGGTGATCACCAAGGGGTCGGGCCGGATCGCCGAGGTGGCCGCGCGCTTCACCCTCGATGCCATGCCCGGCAAGCAGATGGCCATCGATGCCGACCTCTCGGCGGGACTGATCGACGAAGCGACGGCACGAGCGCGCCGCAACCGGCTCGAGGAGGAGAGCGCCTTCTACGGGGCGATGGACGGCGCCGCCAAGTTCGTCCGCGGCGATGCCGTCGCCGGGCTGCTGATCACCGCCATCAATCTGGTCGGCGGTCTGCTGATCGGCGTCGGCCAGATGGGGGTGAGCTTCGCCGAGGCGGCGCACAGCTACACCGTGCTGACCGTCGGCGACGGGCTGGTCTCGCAGATCCCCGCCCTGATCGTCTCGATGGCCGCCGGCATGCTGGTGTCGAAAGCGGGCGTCAAGGGTCGCACCGACGAGGCCTTGTTCGGACAGCTCAGTGCGCATCCCAAGGCACTCGCGGTGACCGCCGGGCTGATGCTGGTGCTCGCCGGGATACCCGGTCTGCCGGCTCTGCCGTTCCTGCTGCTCTCGGGTGTCGCCGGCGGCATCGCCTGGCATATGCATCGTCGCGCCGCAGCGACGGCGGAGACGGAAGATCCCCGCGAGCCGGTGCCCGCCGAACCGGCGGAGCAGAGTGCGCTGGAGGCTCTGCCCATCGATCCCGTCCGCCTCGAGCTCGGCTACGGGCTGCTGGCGCTCATCGGCGAGGGCCAGG
>JALSRW010000076.1 GCA_026984595.1 Alphaproteobacteria bacterium | reverse complement strand
CTACCGGCATGATGGCGCAGCAGCTTCACGTCGAGGTGATCGCCAACAACATCGCCAATCTCTCCACCACCGGCTTCAAGCGCCAGCGGCCGGAGTTCCAGGATCTCCTCTATCAGAGCATGCGACGGATCGGCTCCGCGACCTCCGCCGACGGCACCATCCTGCCGGCGGGCGTCGAACTCGGCCTCGGAGTCAAGACGGCAGCCGTCTATCGCATCCACGACCAGGGCAATCTCGTCAACACCGAGAACAGCCTCGATCTCGCCATCCAGGGTGAGGGCTATTTCGTAGTGCAGCTGCCGGATGGCACCGTCGGCTATACCCGCGCCGGCAATTTCCGCCTCTCCGCCGACGGCATGATCGTTACCGCCGAGGGCTATACGGTGAACCCCGGCATTTCCGTCCCGTCGGACGCGATCGAGATCACGATCAACAGCGAGGGCGGCGTGTTCGCGAAGATCCAGGGTCAGACGAGCCTCGAGGATCTCGGTCAGCTCGAGCTCGCACGCTTTGTCAACCCGGCCGGCCTCGAGGCGCTGGGCGGCAATCTTCTCGCCGAGACCGACGCCTCCGGCCCGGCCACCATCGGCACCCCGGGAAGCGACGGCTTCGGTGTCGTACAGCAGGGTTTCCTCGAGAGTTCCAACGTCAATGCGGTGCAGGAACTCACGGCACTCATCGCCGCCCAGCGCGCCTACGAGCTGAATTCGAAGATCATCAGCGCGGCCGACAACATGCTCGGAACGGTCACCCAACTGCGGTGAGGTCGAAGCGTGATGCGACTCGTCATCCCCGTCCTGGCGTTCCTGCTCCTCGCGCCGGCAGCGCGCGGACTCGAACTCGCTCCCGGAGAACCTCTCACCCAAGCGCATGTGGCGCGCCTGCTCGCGCCCTTCCTGCCGGCGAAAAACTCCGGGCGGAGGATCGAAATCCAGATCCTGGCTCCCGCGCTCCCCCTCGCCAATCCGGCGCGCAGCGAAACCCGCATCGAGGTGGTGGGCTTCGCCTGGCAGCCCCGTCGCCCGTTCTTCCGCCTCGATCTCTGGGCCGGCCTTCCCGACGGCACTCAGAGCCGTCTTGCGATCACCGGGCGCCTGCGCGAGCTCCGGCGGGTGCCGGTACCGGCGCTGCGTCTTGCCGCCGGCACCCGACTCACCCCGGCGCTGCTCGAGGAAGCGTGGCTCCCGGTCGCCGCGCTCGGCCCCGGCATCGCACTCGATGCAGATCAGCTGATCGGGTTCGAGACCCGGCGCGCGCTCGCACCGGGACGGCCGATCCGCCTCGTCGATCTGCGCACACCCCGTCTCGTGCGGCGCGGCGAGCTTGTCACCGTCGTCTACCGCCGCCCCGGCCTCGAACTCGCCCTCGCCGCCCGCGCTCTCGAGGACGGCGACCTCGGCAGGCTTGTCCGTTTCACCAATCCCGAAAGCGGAGCCACCTTCCGCGCCCGGGTGACCGGTCGGCGGCGCGCCGAAGCGGTGGGGAGCGAAGGATGATGTACCGGACCCTGCGCCTGCTCTGTTGTGCCACCGTGCTCCTGCTCGCGGCCTGCAATACCGCGGAGCGGCTTTCCCAGGTCGGTCGCGTGCCGGAACTCGAGCCGATCGAGAATCCCGTGGAGCGGCCGGGCTGGCGCCCGGTCCGCCTTCCCATGCCGCCCCCGGAGCCGCTTCAGAGCGCGGGGGCGAATTCACTCTGGCGTTCGGGGGCACGCGGCTTCTTCCGCGATCAGCGCGCCCGGCGGGTGGGAGACATCCTCACCATCGAGGTCACCATCGCCGACAAGGCCAAGCTCAAGAACGAGACCGTCCGCACCCGCACCAATCAGGATGACATGGGGCTTACGGACCTCCTCGGCTTCGAGAACAAGCTCGTCAAGCTGCTGCCAAGCTCCACCACCATCGATCCCGCCTCGCTCGTGAAGGCCTCGAGCGGCCTCACCCACAAGGGAACCGGGGACATCGACCGCGAGGAGAAGGTCGAGCTCAAGATCGCTGCCGTGGTCGTGCAGGAGCTGCCCAACGGCAACCTCGTCGTCGAGGGCCGTCAGGAGGTCCGTGTCAACTACGAGGTGCGGGAGATCGTGATCGCCGGCATCGTGCGCCCCGAGGACATCTCTCCCGACAACACGGTGACCCACGACAAGATCGCCGAGCTGCGCGTCGGCTACGGCGGGCGCGGCCAGCTCACCGATGTCCAGCAGCCGCGCTGGGGCGCCCAGATCCTCGACATCCTGCTTCCCTACTGAGCCGGCATCACGGCCCGGGGCACGGGCAGGTCAGTAGAGACCGGGCGCGCCGCCGGTGGCCGGACGGTTCCTGCGCGTGATGGGGACGGGATAGCCGCGCCGCGCCACGAGTTCGGCATCCACGCGGTACCAGTCGATCTCCGTCGAACGCGCACCGACCCGCTCGCGGATATACGCATAGGCGCTCGCCGGCGGGGCCTTGGGTGTGAAGCTGTAGGTCGCCTCGAGCTCCTCGAGCTGGTCGTAATCGGGATGGGCTTCGAGCCAGAACACCCCATCCCGCTCCCCCAGCTTGACCGTCTGCTCGACCACGGTGACCGGCGTGCCGATCGGGATCTGGTCGTAGAGCTGCTCAATCTGCTCGGGATACATGCGGATGCAGCCGTGGCTCACCCGCCGGCCGACGCCATAGGGCTTGTTCGTGCCGTGGATGAGATAGGCCGGCCAGCCGAGGTAGAGGGCGCGGCTTCCGAGCGGGTTGTCGGGGCCGGGGGGCACGGCCCGCGGAAGCGTGGGATCCTCCTTTCGCACGGATCTGGGTGGGTACCAGGTCGGATTGCGGCGTTTGCGCACGATGCGGGTGCGGCCACGCGGCGTCTCGAAACCCTCGCGGCCGATGCCGATCGCATGGGTCTCGACCCTCCCCCCCTCGAAGAAGACGTAGAGCCTGAGCTCGGCGAGGTTGATGAGGACGCCTTCACGCGGGCCGTCGGGCAG
>JALSRW010000075.1 GCA_026984595.1 Alphaproteobacteria bacterium | reverse complement strand
TCAAGGTGGCCCTCATCCAGCCCATCGCCATGGAGCAGGGCTTGCGCTTCGCCATCCGCGAAGGCGGCCGCACCGTCGGCGCCGGCGTCGTCGCCAAGGTCATCGAGTAACAGAGAAGAGAGAGGCGAGGGGCCGCCATGCAAACCCAGAATATCCGCATTCGCCTGCGGGCGTTCGACCATCGCGTGCTCGATCAGTCGGTGCGCGAGATCGTCGGTACGGCCAAGCGAACCGGCGCGCGTGTGCGCGGCCCGATCCCTCTGCCGACGCAGATCGAGCGGTTCACCGTGAACCGTTCGCCGCATGTGGACAAGAAGAGCCGCGAGCAGTTCGAGATGCGGACCCACAAGCGGCTCCTGGACATCGTCGATCCGACGCCGCAGACCGTGGACGCGCTGATGAAGCTCGACCTGGCCGCGGGCGTCGATGTCGAGATCAAGCTCTGAGGCGGGAAACATGCGCACGGGACTGATCGCCCGAAAACTGGGAATGACACGCCTCTTCGGCGTCGACGGCAGCCACGTCCCGGTGACCGTGCTGCAGGTGGAGGATTGCGAGGTGGTCGCCGTCCGCACCCGCGAACGGGACGGGTACACGGCGGTGCAGCTCGGCGTCGGCAAGGCCAAGGTCAAGAACGTGACCAAGCCGATGCGCGGCCATTTCGCCAAGGCCAAGGTCGAGCCCAAGGCCGAGCTGGCCGAGTTCCGGGTCAGCGAGGACGCGTTGCTGAACGTCGGCGACAAGCTGCATGTCGGCCATTTCGTCGCCGGCCAGTTCGTCGATGTCAGCGCCACCAGCATCGGCAAGGGCTTCGCCGGAGCGATGAAGCGGCACGGCTTCGGGGGGCTGCGGGCGAGTCACGGTGTTTCCATCTCCCACCGCTCCCACGGCTCCACCGGCAACAGCCAGGATCCCGGCCGGATCTTCAAGAACAAGAAGATGGCCGGCCATATGGGGAACCGGCGGGTGACCGTACAGAATCTGGAGGTATTCGGCGTCGATCCCGAGCGCGGGCTGATTCTCGTCAAGGGCGGCATTCCCGGCCCGCGCGGCGCCTGGGTGCGGATCCGCGATGCGGTCAAGCGGGCGCTGCCCAAGGAGGCGCCGTATCCCGCGGCGGTGATGCATGCCGGCGAGGCCCTCGAGGCGCATGTCGTGGAAGAGGAAGGCGAGGCATAAACGATGCAGGTACCTGTCCGTAACCTCGCCGGCGACGAGGTCGGTAGCGTCGAACTGGACGAGGCCGTCTTCGGCGTGCCGGTCCGCGTCGACATTCTGCAGCGGGTGGTCGAATGGCAGCGCGCCAAACGCCGTGCCGGCACCCACAAGGTCAAGGGCCGCAGCGAGGTGGCGCGCACCAAACAGAAGATGTATCGGCAGAAGGGTACCGGCCGCGCCCGGCACGGCGCCCGCAGCGCCAACATCTTCGTCGGCGGCGGTCGCGCCTTCGGTCCGGTGCCGCGTTCGCACGCCTTCGATCTGCCGAAGAAGGTGCGCCGTCTCGGTCTCAAATGCGCCCTCGCCGACAAGCTCCGGGAAGGGCGCCTGATCGTCCTCGACAAGGCCGCGCTGGAGGAACCGCGCACGAAGCTCCTGGCGGAGCGACTGACCAGGCTGGGCATGGATTCGGCGATCTTCGTCACCGGCGGCGAGCCGGAGCGCAATTTCGCTCTGGCCTCGCGGAACCTGCCCGGGATCAGCGTGCTGCCGCAGACCGGCGCCAATGTCTACGACATCCTGCGGCACGAGGTTCTGGTGCTGACCGAGGACGCGGTCCGGCTGCTGCAGGAGAGGCTGCGATGAGCGAGGTGCGGCATTACGACATTATTCTGCGGCCGATCATCACCGAGAAGTCGACGCAGCTTTCCGAGCACAATCAGCTCGTCTTCGCGGTCCGCAAGGATGCCAGCAAGCCCGAGATCAAGGCTGCGGTGGAGGCCATCTTCAAGGTCAAGGTGGAGGCCGTGAACACCCTGGTTCTCAAGGGCAAGACCAAGCGTTTCCGCGGTCGGCCGGGCCGTCGCTCGGACGTCAAGAAGGCCATCGTGACCCTCGCCGAGGGCCACAGCATCGACGTGACGACGGGGATCTGAGATGGCGCTCAAGACCTACAAACCGACGAGCCCGGGGCGGCGCGAGCTGGTCACGGTGGATCGCGGGGATCTCTGGAAGGGCAAGCCGGTCAAGACCCTGACCCGGGGGCTCACCAAGAGCGGTGGCCGCAACAACCAGGGGCGGATCACGGTCTGGTGGCGCGGCGGCGGTCACAAGCGCAAGTACCGCATCGTCGATTTCAAGCGCCGCAAGTTCGGGGTGCCGGCGGTGGTCGAGCGGCTCGAATACGATCCCAACCGCACCGCCTTCCTGGCCCTGCTCAAATACGAGGACGGCGAGCTCGCCTACATCCTGGCGCCGCAGCGCCTGCAGTCGGGGGACCGAGTGATCGCCGACGAGCGGGTGGATGTGAAGCCGGGCAATGCCTCGCCCATCGGCAACATTCCGGTGGGGACCATCGTCCACAATGTCGAGCTCAAGCCGGGCAAGGGCGGACAGCTCGCGCGGGCCGCCGGCACCTATGTGCAGATCGTCGGCCGGGACGGCGATTACACCCAGCTACGCCTGGGTTCGGGCGAGATCCGCGTGGTCCGTTCGGAATGCATGGCGACGATCGGCGCGGTGTCGAACCCCGATCATCAGAACGTCAGTCTCGGCAAGGCCGGCCGCAGCCGCTGGCTGGGGCGCCGGCCGCATGTGCGCGGGGTGGTGATGAACCCGGTCGACCATCCCCATGGCGGCGGCGAGGGCCGGACTTCGGGCGGTCGCCATCCGGTCACTCCCTGGGGCAAGCCGACCAAGGGCCGGCGCACCCGCCGCAACAAGAAGACCGACGTGTTCATCATCCGCAGTCGCCATCTGGCGAAGAAGAAGCGAGGGGGTTGAACCCGATGCCGCGCTCCGTCTGGAAAGGCCCGTTCGTCGACGGGTTCCTGCTCGAGAAGGCCGAGAAGGCCCGCGCCTCGGGCCGCAGCGAAATCATCAAGACCTGGTCGCGGCGTTCGACCATCGTGCCGGAGTTCGTCGGGCTGACCTTCGCCGTCTACAACGGCAAGAAGTTCGTGCCGGTCTACGTGACCGAGAACATGGTCGGGCACAAGCTCGGGGAGTTCGCGCCGACGCGGACCTTCTACGGGCATGGTGCGGACAAGAAAGCGAAGAGGAAATAGGGCGATGGGCAAGCCGAAGCGGCCGCGCCGGCTGGCCGATGACGAGGCGATGGCGGTGGCGACATTGCTGCGCACCAGTCCGCGCAAGCTCAATCTGGTGGCCGAGATGATCCGCGGCATGAAGGCCGAGAAGGCGGTGATCGCCCTCGAGTTCTCGCCCCGCCGGATCGCCAGGGCGGTGAAGAAGACCTTGGAATCGGCTATCGCCAATGCCGAGAACAATCACAATCTCGATGTCGACCGGCTCTATGTGGCCGAGGCCAGCGTCGGCAAGCATCTGGTGATGAAACGGTTCCGCCCGCGGGCGCGGGGCCGGGTGGGTCGCATCCAGAAGCCGCTGTCGCGGCTGCGGATCGTGGTTCGCGAGCGGGAGGAGGCGGCCTGATGGGCCAGAAAGTCAATCCGATCGGTCTCAGACTGGGCATCAACCGCACCTGGGATTCGCGCTGGTACGTGCATCGCGGCTATGCGGATCTGCTGGCCGAGGATCTCGAGATCCGGAAATTCCTGGAAAAGCGGCTGGCGCAGGCGGGGATTTCCCGGATCGTCGTCGAGCGGCCGGCGCGGAAGGCGCGGATCACCATCTACACGGCCCGGCCGGGGGTGGTGATCGGCAAGAAGGGGCAGGAGATCGAGCAGATCCGCAAGGAGCTGGCCAGGCTCTGCTCGGGGGATGTGCATCTCAACATCATCGACATCCGCAAGCCCGAGCTCGACGCCAAGCTGGTGGCCGAGAACATCGCCCAGCAGCTTCAGCGGCGGGTGACCTTCCGCCGGGCCATGAAGCGGGCGGTGCAGGCGGCCATGCGGATGGGCGCCCAGGGCATCAAGGTGGAGACGGGCGGCCGTCTCGGCGGCGCCGAGATCGCCCGTACCGAATGGTATCGCGAGGGCCGCGTGCCGCTCCACACGCTGCGCGCCAACATCGATCACGGCCGCGCCACGGCCGTCACGCCCTACGGCACCTGCGGGGTCAAGGTGTGGATCTTCAAGGGCGAGATCATGGAACACGATCCCATGGCCTACGACCGGCGTCTGTCCGAACAGGGCGCGACGCGGGGAGCCGGGTGAGGTAGACCGCCATGTTGCAGCCGAAACGCACCAAGTACCGCAAGGTCCACAAGGGCCGCATCCACGGCATCGCCAAGGGGGGCTACACCCTCAATTTCGGCTCCTACGGGATGAAGGCGCTGGAGCCGGAGCGGATCACCGCGCGCCAGATCGAGGCGGCGCGGCGGGCGATCACCCGGCATCTCAAGCGGGCCGGACGGGTCTGGATCCGCGTCTTCCCCGACAAGCCGGTGACCAAGAAGCCGGCCGAGGTACGCATGGGCAAGGGCAAGGGCTCCGTCGAATACTGGGTGGCGGTGGTCAAGCCCGGGCGGATCCTGTTCGAGATCGACGGGGTACCGGCGCATCTGGCCGAGGAGGCGATCCGCCTCGGCTCGGCC
>JALSRW010000074.1 GCA_026984595.1 Alphaproteobacteria bacterium | reverse complement strand
GCACCCGGCCATCCTCGCCGAAGCGGCCGTGCAGGGCGTTGAAGATCACGTCCGGCCGCAGCTCGGCCAGTACCATCGGCAGATCGCGGCCGGCATCGACCCGGCTCACCCGGTAGCCGCGTTCCTCGAGCGCGACGGCGCAGGCCTCGCCGCTCGTGAGCGAGACCTCGCGTTCGGCCGACAGGCCGCCCATCACCACCGCGACATGCGTCATGCCGCCTCCTCCCGGACCCGATTGCGACCGACCCGGTGAATCTCCCAGGACAGATCGATGCCGCTCTGCGCCCGCACCCGCGCCCGCACCATCTCGCCGAGTTCCTCGATCTCGGCGGCGCTGGCACCGCCGGTATTGACCAGAAAGTTGCAGTGCTTCTCCGAGACCATCGCTCTTCCGTGCCGCAGCCCGCGGCAGCCGGCGGCATCGATCAGCCGCCAGGCCTTTTCCCCGGGCGGGTTCTTGAAGGTGCTGCCGCCGGTGGCCACCCGGAGCGGCTGATTGCGCTCGCGTTCTTCGCGGATCGCGGCCATGCGGCGGCTGATCGCTCCGGGATCGCCGGGAGCCAGGGCGAAGGCGGCGCGCAGCACGACCCATCCCTCGGGCAGCCGGCTGGAACGGTAGGAAAGCCCGAGCTCCTCGCGGCTCAGACGGTGCTGCCGCCCCGCCTCGTCGAGCGCCTCCGCCCAGATCAGCCGATCCGCGGTCTCGCCGCCGAAGGCTCCGGCGTTCATGCGCACCGCACCGCCGATGGTACCGGGAATGCCGATCATGAATTCGAGCCCCGAAAGGCCGGCCCGGGCGGCGGTCGCCGCCACCCGCTGGTCGAGCGCGCCGGCCCCGGCGATCAGGGTCCGATCGGCGACGGTTACCCGGGCGAGGGGACCGCCGAAGCGGATCACCACCCCGTCGATGCCGCCGTCGCGCACCAGCAGGTTGGAGGCGACCCCCATCGGCAGGACGGGCAGGCCGGTCGGACGGGCGGCGAGGAAGGCGGCGAGATCCTCGGTATCGGCCGGCTGGAACAGGAAACCGGCGGGTCCACCGACCCGGAACCAGGTGAGCGGCGCGAGCGCCACCGCCGTGCGCAGGCGGCCTCTTACCGGGGGCAGATCGAAGCCGCCGGACGGGCTCACGGTTCCACCTCCGCGCCGAGCAGGGCGGCCAGCCTCTGTGGCAGCTCGTGCGCCCAGCGGGTGATGGTGCCGGCGCCGAGACAGACCACCAGATCGCCGGCGCGGACGTGGCGCGCCAGCAGCGGTGCGAGGTCGTCCTCGCCGTCGATGGCATGCACCTCGCGTTGGCCGTGGGCGCGCAGGCCCGCGACCAGAGCGTCGCGATCGATGCCCGCGATGGGAGGTTCGCCGGCGGCATGGACCGGCGCCACCAGCACGATGTCGGCATTGACGAAGCAGGTGCAGAAATCCTCGAACAGATCGCGCAGCCGCGTGTAGCGGTGCGGCTGGACGACGGCGATCACCCGCCCCGTCGGGGTGGCGGCGCGGGCGGTGCGCAGCACGTTGCGGATCTCCACCGGATGGTGACCGTAATCGTCGATCACGGTGACGCCGGCGACGCGACCGGTACGGGTGAAGCGGCGCTGCACGCCCTCGAGACCGGCCAGTGCCCGACACATCACCTCGGCGCCGATGCCGAGCTGCCGTCCCACCGCCAGGGCGGCCAGGGCATTGGTGACATTGTGCAGTCCGGGCATCGCCACATGCACATGCTCGAGCACCTGCTCTTCACCGTCCGGGCCGCGCATGATCACCGTGAAATGCTCGCCCGCGGCGTCGAGACGCGGGTCGCAGGCGCGGATGTCGGCCTGGGGATTGAAGCCGTAGGTGACGACCCGGCGATCGGTGATCCTGGGCAGCAGGGCCTGCACCTCGGGATGGTCGATGCAGAGCACGGCGACGCCGTAGAAGGGGAGCTGCTCGACGAAGGCGAGATAGGCCCTCCGCACCGCATCGAAGGAGCCGTAATGGTCCATGTGCTCGGGATCGATGTTGGTGATCACAGCGATGGTCGCCGGCAGGCGCAGGAAACTGCCGTCGCTCTCGTCGGCCTCGACCACCATCCACTCGCCGGCGCCGAGACGGGCATTGGTCTTGTAGGCGTTGATGATGCCGCCGTTGATGACGGTCGGATCGAGACCGCCGGCATCGAGGATGGCGGCGATCATCGAGGTGGTGGTGGTCTTGCCGTGGGTGCCGGCCACCGCCACCGACCATTTGAAGCGCATCAGCTCGCCCAGCATTTCGGCCCGCGGTACGACGGGCAGGCGCCGCGCCCGGCCTTCGAGGACCTCGGGATTGTCGGCACCGACCGCCGAGGAGACCACCAGCAGCTTCGCCTCGCCCAGGTTCTCCGGCCGGTGACCGATGGCGATGTCGATGCCGAGTCCGCGCAGACGCTGGACGTTCCTGCTCTCGCCGAGATCGGAGCCCTGCACGCGGTAGCCCAGATTGTGCAGGATCTCGGCGATGCCGCTCATGCCGATGCCGCCGATGCCGACGAAATGGATGGGCTCGACCGCGAAGGGCAGCACCTTCATGACCCGTTCTCCCCGTCGAGCATGGCGAGTACGGCACCGGCCAGACGATCGGCGGCATCGCCCATGGCCATGCCGGCGGCAGCGGTGCTCATGGCCGCGAGCCGTGCCGGATCCTCGGCGAGCTCGGTCAGCATACGGGCGAGGCGATCCGGGGTGAAATCCGGTTCGGGCAGGAGCCGGGCGGCGCCCGCCCGGGCCAGCCGCTCGGCATTCGCCCGCTGATGGTCGTCGGCGGCATGGGGATAGGGCACAAGGATGGCGGGACGGGCCAGATGCAGGAGCTCGGCCACGGTCGAGGCGCCGGAGCGGGAGATCACCAGATCGCTGGCCGCCAGCCGCTGCGCCACATCCTCGAAGAAGGCGGCGAGTTCGGCTTCGATCCCGAGACGGGCACAGCGCTGCTCGACCGCGGCCAGCTCTTCGGGTCGGCACTGCATGGCGAGGCGGATGCGGTTCCGCAGGGCGGCGGGCAGATCGGTGAGGGCGTGTGGCACCACTTCGCCGAACACCCGCGCCCCCTGGCTGCCGCCCAGCACCAGCAGGCGGAACTCGCTGCCGCTGCCGGGGCGCCGCGCGGCAGTGGCGGAGAAGCCCGGGCGGATCGGGTTGCCGGTGACGATGCTGCGGCCGGCGAGCGCCGGCGGCAGGGCCGTGGTATCGGCGAAGGTGAGGGCGAGGGTGCGGGCGAAACGGGAGGCCAGGCGGTTGGCGCGCCCCAGTACCGCGTTCTGCTCGTGCAGGAGGATCGGCTGGCGGGCGAGGGCGGCGGCGAGGACCGTCGGCACCGAGGCATAACCGCCGAAGGCGGCGGTCGCCGCCGGGCGCAGACGTCCGATCAGCCGCCGACTCTGCCAGGTGCCACGGGCGATGGCCAGGAGAGCGCGGAACCGCCGCTGCAGGCTGCCCGAGGGGCTGGCGGCGCGGATCTCGTAGACCTCGTTCTCGCCGCGCAGATAGCGCGCACCCCGCGCATCGGTGACGAAGAGAACCCGCCGGCCGCGGGCCCGCAACGCGCGAGCCGTGGCCAGGGCGGGAAAGACATGGCCGCCGGTACCGCCGGTGGTGATCAGCACCGGGCCGTTCATGGCGTGCCCTCCAGCCGCGCCCCGACGCGGGTCAGGGCCAGCAGCATGCCCATGCCGATGGCCAGCGCCAGCAGCGAGGAGCCACCATAGCTCACGAACGGCAGGGTCATGCCCTTGGTCGGCAGGAGATTGAGATTGACGGCGATGTTGACCAGCGCCTGCAGCCCGAACTGGGCCAGGAGGCCCACGGCGGCGAGCTGCACGAAACGGTCCTCGGCCTCGTAGACCCGCCACAGGCCGCGCAGCACGACGAAAGCGAACAGCAGCAGCACGAGGAGCGCGGCGATCGCCCCGAACTCCTCGGTCAGCGTGGCATAGACGAAATCCGAATGCGCCTCCGGCAGATAGAACTTGACCACCCCTTCGCCCGGTCCGCGGCCGAACAGGCCGCCCGAGGCCACCGCCGAGAGGGAGGTCTCGACCTGGTAGCTTTCCTTGGTCGGATCGAGGAAATCGTCGATCCGCATCTGCACATGGGGAAAGGCGAGGTAGGCGCCGTAGAGGCCGGCGGCGACGAGCCCGCCGAAGCCGGCGATCAGCAGCCAGGGCAGTCCGGCGACGAAGAGCTGCACGGCGAGCACCGCCACCACCAGTGCGCTCATGCCCAGATCGGGCTGGATCACCAGCAGGCCGAGCACCAGCCCGGTCAGGGCCACCGCTTCCGGTGCTCCCTTCAAGCCCGGCTGGCGGGCCAGCAGCCATGCGGTGACCACGACCAGCGCCGGTTTGACGAACTCGCTCGGCTGCAGCAGCAGGCCGCCGATCGAGATCCAGCGCCGTGCCCCCTTGATCTCGGCGGCGAGGAACGGGGTCACCAGCAGCAGCAGGCCGAAGCCGAGCAGCAAGAGAACCGCTATCCGCAGCACCCCGCGCGGGGCCAGCAGGGAGGTTCCGAGCAGCAGCAGGATGGCCGGCAGCAGGAAGGTCAGATGCTTGATGATGAAACGGGTTTCCTCGTAGCCGAGACGGCGGGCGATGGGCGGGCTGGAGGCGAACACCATCACCACCCCGACGAGGGCGATGACCAGAAGCCCGCTGAGCAGTGCCCGGTCCAGGGTCCACCAC
>JALSRW010000073.1 GCA_026984595.1 Alphaproteobacteria bacterium | reverse complement strand
GTAGAGATTGACCAGACAGCATTCGGGGGGGTGGGGATAGTCGGCGAGTTCCTCCCAGAGTTCGAGCAGCATCGCAGGGATCGGCGGCCAGGGCCGGCCGCTGTCGGGATGGGTGGGGTCGTAGCGGTAGCCCCGCACATCGCTGATCCAGCCAAGCGGGCCGAGATTGCACATCCGCACCGACAGGGGGCGGGCACTCATCGGCATCACCGGCTGGAACCAGCCCACCTCCTCCACCCGGGCGAGTACCTCGCCCAGGAGCCGCCGCTGGGCCGGCGGCGAAAGATGGCCCGGCAGATGCCGGAACCCTTCGGGAAAGTCCCGGGCCGTGTTCGCATCCGTTCGCTGCATGACCCTCATATGGCGGGGCATCCTATGTGGACAAGCGACCCCTTGCCCGGACCCGGCGGTTTCGCCATTCTCCGCCCGTAACCGAGGGAACGAGGATGACACGCGACTTGTGGCTGGACGATTTCCGTCCCGGCCAGCGCTTCCGGACGGCGGGCGCCACCTTGAGTGAAGGGCAGATCATGGCCTTCGCGTTCGAATGGGACCCGCAGCCCTTCCACATCGACAAGCTGGCGGCGGCCGAGAGCCCCTACGGCGGCATCATCGCCAGCGGCTTTCATACCCTGCTGGTCGCCTTTCGCCTGATCCTCCAGGAGCGCATCTTCAATGCCGCCTCGATGGGTTCGCCGGGGATGGAGGAGATCCGCTGGCTGCTGCCGGTGCGGCCCGACGACACCCTCCATGTCGAGGCCGAGGTGTTGGAAGTTCGTCCCTCGAAGAGCCGTCCCGACCGGGGCACGGCGCGCATCGCCTATGCCGTCTCGAACCAGCATGGCGAGACGGTGATGACCTTCATCATCAGGCATATTCTCAGGCGGGCGGCAACCGGCCGGAGCGACTGAGAACAGGGCCATGCTCGAACTGCTGTTCAGCTTCGAGGCCTGGGCGAGTCTGCTCACCCTCACGGCGCTCGAGATCGTTCTCGGTATCGACAACATCATCTTCCTGTCGATCGTCACCGGCGGCCTGCCGCTGCATCGGCAGGCCTTCGCCCGGCGGCTCGGCCTCGGGCTGGCGCTGCTGCTCAGGGTGCTGCTGCTGTTCTCGATCAGTTGGATCATCGGCCTCACCCAGCCGGCCTTCGCGATCTTCGGTTGGGTGGTGTCCTGGCGCGACATCGTGCTCGGCCTCGGCGGCCTTTTCCTGCTCGGCAAGGCGACCATCGAAATCCACGAGATGACCGAGGGCCGCAGCGAGGAATCGCGGCCGGGAACCACCACCATGGCCGCCGCCGTCTTCCAGATCGCCCTGCTGGATGTGGTGTTTTCGCTGGATTCGGTGATCACCGCGGTGGGCATGGCCGAGGATATCGAGATCATGGTCGCCGCCGTGGTGATCGCCATGGGGGTGATGCTGGTGGCGGCCGAGCCCACCAGCCGCTTCGTCAATGCCCATCCCTCGGTGAAAATGCTGGCGCTGGGCTTTCTGCTGCTGATCGGCATGGCGCTGGTGGGCGATGCGCTGCAATACCACATCCCGCGGGGCTATCTCTATTTCGCCATCGCCTTCTCGGCCCTCGTGGAGGCGCTCAACTTGGTGGCGGCGCGGGCGCGCGAACGCCGGCGGCGGGCGGAGGCGGCCGCAGCCGCGCGGACGGTCGAGCCGGCTCCGCAAAACCCTGCCCCGGCCGGGGATCGGGAGCGCGAGCACGCGGCCGCGGAGGAGGAGGCGGCGCCGGCGGATCCGGAAGGGGATTCCGCCGAACGCTGATGTCGCCTTCGCGACGGCCGGTGTCGCGCATGCTCCCGAGCGGGACGGGGGCCCATGATAGAGGCTGCTCGCCCCGACCGGTGGCGGGTTGCGACAAAGGAGAATGCGGATGGCACGCGAAGGACGCAGGGGCGGGCGCGCGGCACGGCGGGCGGCGCGCGACCGCCCGGAGACCGGCATGCTGCCGCCTCTCGTGCGCGGCATCCCGCTCTTCGAGATTCTCGACGAGGAGCGGCTGGAGCGTCTGCACGAGGCCTCCATGCGGATCCTCGAGGAAACCGGCATCGCCTTCCAGGACGGGGAGGCGATCGCCATCTGGCGGGAGGCCGGGGCGGCGATCGACGGCTGGCGGGTGCGGGTTCCCCGGGAACTCCTCCTCGAGCTGGTAGCCAGGGCACCCGCGGCGTTCACCGTCCATGCCCGCAATCCCGAACGCTCGCTGGAGATCGGCGGCGCGCGGACGGTCTTCTTTCCCACCTACGGCTCGCCCTTCGTGCGCATGTTCGACGGCGAGCGCCGCTACGGTACCCTCGAGGATCTCGCCGTCTTCCACAAGCTGGCCTTTCTGAGCCCGGCCCTGCACGGTACCGGGGCGGTCACCTGCGAGCCCGTGGACGTGCCGGTGCCGAGGCGCCATCTGCATGTCACCCTGTCCGCCATCCGTCATTCCGACAAGGTATTCATGGGGCCGGTGACGGCGCCCGAGCGGGCCGCGGACGCGGTCCGGATGGCCGAAATCCTGTTCGGCGAGGCGTTCGTCGCGGCGAATGCGGTGATGGTCTCGCTGGTCAACTGCAACTCGCCGCTGGTCTGGGACGAGACCATGCTGGGAGCGCTCAAGGTCTATGCCCGCGCCGGCCAACCGGTGATCGTCAGCCCCTTCACCATGGCCGGCGCCAATACCCCGGCCTCGGTGCCGGCCACCGTCGCCCAGCTCAATGCCGAGGCCCTGGCGGGCATCGCCTTCGCCCAGCTCTGCCGGCCCGGCTGCCCGATGATCTACGGCAATTTCCTGGCCGCGGTGTCCATGAAATCCGGCGCGCCGATGGCCGGCACCGGCGAGCTGGCACTCATGAACCTGATGATCGGTCAGCTCGCGCGTCGCTACGGTCTGCCCTGGCGCTCCTCGGGCATGCTCACCGGCAGCAAGATCACCGATGCCCAGGCCGGCTACGAGAGCGCCTTCAACATGCTGCCCATCCTGCTGGCCGGCTGCAATCTGGTGATGCACAGCGCGGGCTGGACCGAGGCCGGGCTCACCGCCAGTGTCGCCAAGTTCCTGCTCGACGCCGAGCAGATGGCCATGCTCCAGCGCTTCGGGCAGGGTCCGATCTTTTCCGATTTCGATGCCGCCATCGCCGCCATCGGCGAGGTCGGCCCGGGCGGCCATTTCTTCGGCACGGCGCACACGCAGGAGCACTTTCACGCCGCCTTCTTCATGGCCGAGCTGTTCGACAACAACAGCTTCGAACAATGGCAGGCGGATGGCGGCAGGGATGCCGCGGCGCGGGCGCTGGACGCGGCGCGGGCGCTGCTCGAGAGCTATGTGGCCCCGCCGCTCGATCCGGGCACCGCCGAAGCGCTCGAGGCCTATGTCGCGAGACGCGAACGGGAGTTGCCCGAAGACGGTCGGTAGGCGGCATCGCAGACGGTTGCGCAGCCTTGCGCCCTTGGCTATAAGGCGCGAGCTTTCGCCGCGCCCCCGATGCACCGCGGCGGTGGACTTCCGGAGAGTTCCCAGCCATGACGAAGATGAAAACCAAGCGCGCGGCCGCGAAGCGCTTTTCCTTGACCGGCACCGGTAAGGTGCGCCGGGCGCATGCCTTTCACAGCCACAATTTCTCCCATCTTTCGCGCAAGACCAAGCGCCGTACGCGAGGCACCACCATCGCCTCGCCGGCGGATACCAGGCTGATCAAGCGGATGCTGCCGTACGGCGCGTAAGCGGCGGCAGCGGGACGCAGAAGGACGGAACGACGATGGCAAGAGTGAAGCGCGGCGTCACCTCGCACGCCAGGCACAAGAAAGTTCTCAAGCTCGCAAAGGGATATCGCGGGCGGCGCAAGAATTGCATCAAGACCGCCAAGCAGGCGGTCGAGCGGGCGATGCAGTATGCCTATCGCGACCGACGCCAGCGGAAGCGGGATTTCCGCAGCCTGTGGATCCAGCGCATCAATGCCGCCGCCCGTGCGCAGGGCATGACCTACGGCCGCCTCGTACACGGCCTCAAGGTCGCGGGCGTGGAGGTGGACAGGAAGGTGCTCGCCGATCTCGCGGTGCACGACAGCGGCGCCTTTTCGAGCCTGGTCCAGGAAGCGCAGGCCGCTCTGCAGGCGTGAGGCGAGGGGCCGGCTGCGGTCGGCCCCGAACGGGGACTGCCGTGAGAGGGGCCTGGTCGGCCCCTTTGCTTTTTGCCACCGGCGGATGGGGGCGAGCGCGGTGCGGGGGACGAGCATGGAGCAGGAGCGCGAACGGCTGGAAGCGGAGTTCCTGGCGGCCATCGCCGCCGCCGGGGATCTGCGGGCATTGGAGGAAATCCGCGTCGCCGCACTGGGACGCAAGGGCAAGGTGACGGCGCTGGCCAAGGGGGTCGGCAAGTTGCCGCCCGACGAGCGGCGTGCGGCCGGCCAGGCGGTCAACGCCCTCAAGCGCGCCATCGAGGAGGCCGTCGCCCGGCGCCGTGCCGAGCTTGCGCGGATCGAGCTCGAACAGCGACTGCAGCGCGAGCGCATCGATGTCACCCTGCCGCCGCGGCCGCGCCCGGAGGGCCGCGTCCACCCGGTCAGCCAGGTCACCGAGGAGATCATCGCCATTCTCGCCGACATGGGCTTCGCGGTGGCCGAGGGACCGGACGTCGAGGACGACTATCACAACTTCACCGCCCTCAACATTCCGCCCGAACACCCCGCCCGGCAGATGCAGGACACCTTCTTCCT
>JALSRW010000072.1 GCA_026984595.1 Alphaproteobacteria bacterium | reverse complement strand
ACGGGGGAACTCGAACGGCTGATGCGAAAGCTCCGCCTCGACCGGATGCAGGCCCTGCTGATGGTCGTCGACATCGACCGCATGCGCGATGTCAACGCCGTCTACGGCTATCGGGTCGGGGATGCGTTGCTGGAACGTTTCGAGCGCCGCCTCGAACAGCTCCATGCGCGGGTCGAGGTGACGCGCCGCCTCGGCGGCGACCGCTTCCTCCTCCTCGCCTCCGTCGTCGAGGAGGACGGTGCGCAGCTCGCCGCCCGGCTGCTGGCCCGGCTGCGGGCGCCGCTCCATCTCGGCGGCCTCGAGCTGGCGCCGAAGGTGAGTGCCGGCCTCGCCCGTTTCCCCGAGCACGCCCAAGAAGCCGAGCCATTGCTGCGTTCCGCCGAGCTCGCCCTCGATCAGGCCAAGCTCGCCGGCGGCAATCGGCTGATCGTCTACGACAGCCGCATGGACGCCGCCTTCCGGCATCGCAAGCTGTTGGAAATGCAGATCAAGCGCGGCCTCGAACGGCGGGAGTTCGCCCTCCATTACCAGCCGCAGTTCGATCTCGCCAGCGGCCGCGTCACCGGCGTCGAGGCGCTGTTGCGCTGGCCCGGCCGTCCCGGCGGGGCGCTGGCGCCGCGCCATTTCATTCCCATCGCCGAAACCAGCGGCCTGATCCGTCCGCTGGGCGCCTGGCTGATCGACGAGGCCTGTGCCGCCGCCCGGCGTTGGCTCGACGAGGGAATCGCGGTCACCATGTGCGTGAACATCTCGGTGGCCCAGCTACGCCATCAGGACGTGGCCGGACTCGCCCAACGCTGTCTGGCACGCCACCGGCTGCCGGCGTCACAGCTCGAGCTGGAGCTGACCGAGAGTCTGTTCGTGGATCCGGCGCAGACCGCCATCCGCCGCAACATCGAGCGGCTGCGCAAGCTCGGCGTGCGCCTGGCGATCGACGATTTCGGTACCGGCTATTCCTCGCTCGCCTATCTCAAGCGATTGCCGGCCGAACGCATCAAGGTGGACAAGGCCTTCGTCCGCGGTCTCGGCGGCGATCCCACCGACGAGGCACTGATGCGCACCATCATCGCCCTCGGTCGGCTGTTCGGGAAACGGGTGCTGGCCGAGGGAGTCGAGGACGACACGCAGCGGGCCTTCCTGCTCCGCGAGGGCTGCGACGAAGCGCAGGGGTACCTGTTCGCGCGCCCCCTGCCGGAAGCCGAGTGCCGGCGGTTCCTGCTGCGCGGCGCCGTGCCGGAGACAGGCGAGCGGGCCGTGCCCCTGACCCCGGCGGGCGCCCTCGCCCGCTAGGAGGCGCCGACCCCGCTCGACTCCTCGAATCTCAGCTCGGGTTCTTGAGATACGCGATCACGTCCTTGATCTGCTGTTCTTTCCTGAGCCCGGCGAACGGCATGCGGTTGCCGGGGATGAACTTCTTCGGCCCCTTCAGCCATTTGGCGAGGTTCTCCTCGGTCCAGACCATGCCTTCCTCACCGGCCTTTTTGAGCGCCTTCGAGTATTTGAAGCCTTCGACCGACGCCACCTTGCGGCCGACGATGCCGACCAGGTGCGGACCGATCTTGTTCTTTTCCGCGGTCGCCGAATGGCAGGCCTTGCACTTGTTGAAAACCTTCTTGCCCTTGGCGGGGTCCCCGTCACCGGCGGCATGGGCGGCACCGGAAAGTCCGACGAAAGCCGCTACCGCGGCAGCGGCGATGACACGAGCAAAACGCATGGCTTCCTCTCCCAGGTTCGACCAGATGCTGCGGTCGGGGAACATGATGCCCGATTCCGCTAGGCGACCCCGGCCCGGACGTCAAGCACGGCCCGACTTCGGGGTGCCATCCTGTCGCACTCGTGAAACCCGCGATCCGCGTTCATAACATGCGGCGAAACGGATCATCGGGGATCGCGTGCCGCGCGGGGAAAGCGGCATCGGCCCCCCGGCTGGAGGGAGTGCATATGATGCGGGCCATGGTACTCAGAAGACCGGGCGAGCCTCTGGTGCTCGAGGATCGGCCCCGACCGCAGCCGGGCCCCGGCCAGCTTCTGGTCCGGGTTCTCGCCTGCGGCGTCTGCCGCACCGACCTGCACGTGGTCGACGGCGAGCTGGAAAAGCCCAAGCTGCCGCTGGTACCGGGGCACGAAATCGTCGGCGAGGTGGCGGAGATCGGCCCCGAGGTCGCGGGCTTCGCACTCGGGCAGCGGGTCGGCATCCCCTGGCTCGGGCGCACCTGCGGCCGCTGCCGCTTCTGCCGGAGCGGGCGCGAGAATCTGTGCGACGATCCGGGCTTCACCGGCTACACGCTGGACGGCGGCTACGCCGAATACACGGTCTCCCATGCCGCCTACACCTTCCCCCTCGAGACCGGCCTCGAGCCGGTTCCGGCAGCCCCCCTGCTGTGCGCCGGGCTGATCGGCTACCGCGCCCTGCGGATGGCCGGCAAGGCGCAGAAGATCGGCATCTACGGCTTCGGCGCCGCCGCCCACATCCTGGCCCAGGTGGCCCGCTGGCAGGGACGGCGGCTGTTCGCCTTCACCCGGCCCGGCGACCGGTCGGCGCAGGAATTCGCCCGTGCGCTGGGCTGTGAATGGGCGGCGGATTCCGACCGCCCACCGCCGGAACCGCTCGACGCGGCCATCCTCTTCGCGCCGGTGGGGGAACTGGTCCCCCGCGCCCTGGAGGCGGTGGACAAGGGCGGAACGGTGGTGGCGGGGGGCATCCACATGAGCGACATCCCCTCCTTTCCCTATCGCATCCTGTGGGGCGAACGGCTGTTGCGCTCGGTCGCCAATCTCACCCGCGCCGACGGCGAGGATTTCCTGGCCCTCGCCGCCCAGATCCCGGTGCGCACCCGTACCACCAGATACCCGCTGGAACGGGCCAACGAGGCCCTCGCCGACCTTCGCGCCGGCCGCTTGCAAGGAGCCGCGGTTCTCGTACCCTAGCTCGGCCATCGGCGGAAGGATGGCGGAACGGGACAGGCGAGATGTCCGAGCGGCTACCAACCCGCGAGGCGATCCGCGAGGCGCTCGCCGACAGCGACGTCTTCGGCGCCCTCGAGGATAACGAACTCGAGCGCCTGGTCGGCTACGGACGACGCGTGCGACATCCGCCGGGCAAGGTCATCTTCCAGAAGGGGGATCCCGGTGACAGCCTGATGGTGGTGCTGGAGGGCCGGATCAAGATCGGCACCCTGTCGGCGGAAGGACGGGAGGCGGTGCTGAGCTTCATCGAGCCCTGCCGCTCCTTCGGCGAGATCGCCCTGCTGGACGGCAAGGCACGAAGCGCCGATGCCACCGCCGTCACCGCGGTCGAACTGTTCGTGCTGCGGCGCGCCGATGTGATGAGCTTCATCGAACGTCATCCGGGCATCGCCCTGCGCATCATCGGCATGCTCTGTGCCAAGCTGCGTCGCACCACCGAGATGGTGGAGGATCACGTGCTGCACCAGATGGAGGCCCGCATCGCCCGGGCGCTGCTGCGCCTGGCCGAGGATTACGGGGTTTCCTGCGGGGACGGCCTGCGCATCGAACTGCGCCTCTCGCAGCGGGAACTGGGCGGCATCGTCGGGCTGGCCCGCGAGAACGTCAATCGGCAGCTCGCCGACTGGCGCGGCCGTGGCCTGCTGACCATGGCCCGCGGTACCATCACCTTGCGCGATCCCGAAGCGATCCGGCGGATCGCCGCCGCCGGCGGCTGATCTCCGCTGCGACCGGCGGTTCCGCATCCCTCGACCCGCGGGGCGGTGCGGCGCTATATGCCGGAGGATCGAAACGCGGGCCGGGGGTACCGGCATGGAAGGAGCGGGAAACGGATGAGCCTGCGCGAACTGGTGATCACCGTCGGCGGCGTGACCCTGCGGGTTGCGCTCCTCGATACCCCCACCGCCGCTGCGCTCCACGACGCCGCCCCGTTCGAATCGGCGGCCAACTGCTGGGGCGACGAGGTCTATTTCGGCACGCCGGTCTCCCTGCCGCGCGAGCCCGATGCGCGCGATGTGGTGACCCCCGGAGAGATCGCCTACTGGCCCGAGGGCGATGCCATCGCCATCGCCTTCGGCGCGACGCCGATTTCCCGGGCCGGCGAGTCGCGGCTGGCCAGCCCCTGCAACATCTGGGGCCGCGCCATCGGGGATGTGCGCGCGCTGGCGGCGGTATCCCCGGGAGCGCCGGTGCGGGTCGAGCGTGCCTGAAGCGGTGGCTCCCGCGACCGCCGCGCCCGGCGCCCTGCGGATCGCCCCCGAAGTGGCCGCGGCATTGGCCGAGGGTCGTCCGATCGTCGCCCTGGAGACGGCGATCCTGACCCATGGCCTGCCCCGTCCCGACAATCTCGAGACCGCATTGGGCATGGAAGAGGTGGTACGGAGCCGGGGCGCAGTGCCGGCGACCATCGGCATTGTCCGGGGCCGCCCCTGCATCGGCCTGACACCGGCCGAACTCGAGATCCTGGCCGAGGCCGAGGATGCGCGCAAATGCTCGACCCGCGATCTGGCACTGCTCGTCGCCCGGGGCGGATGCGGCGGCACCACCGTAGCCGCCAGCCTCTACCTGGCGGTGCGGGCCGGGATCCGCATTCTCGCCACCGGCGGCATCGGCGGCGTCCATCGCGGCGGCGAGGTCAGTCTCGACATCTCCGCCGATCTGCACGAGCTCGGCCGCTCGCCGGGGCTGGTGGTATGCAGCGGGGCCAAGGCCATTCTCGACCTGCCGCGGACCATGGAAGTACTCGAGACCCTTTCCGTGGCGGTCGTCGGC
>JALSRW010000071.1 GCA_026984595.1 Alphaproteobacteria bacterium | reverse complement strand
CGAGGCGGACCGTTTCACGCGCCCGCTGGCCTTCATCCTTCTGGACATCGACCATTTCAAGCAGGTCAACGACCGGTACGGTCACATGGTGGGGGACGAAATGTTGCGCCATGTCGGCCGTGTGATCCAGGGAAGCCTGCGTCGCTACGATCTGGCGGCGCGGTTCGGCGGCGAGGAGTTCGCGGTGCTGCTGCCCAATACCGGGCGCGAAGCGGCACATAGGGTGGCGGCGCGCATCCGCGAACGGCTGGAGACCGAGGAGGTGGAGATCGCCGAGGGGCGGATGCTGGCGGTCACGGCCAGCCTGGGGGTGGCCGAACGCGCGCCCGGTGAAGAGATCTCGGAACTGATCCGGCGTGCCGACGAAGCGCTTTACCGAGCCAAGCACGAAGGGCGTAACCGCGTCGTCCACGCCTGATCGGGCGGGCGCAGTGGCGGCAACCCCGCGTCATTCGCGCCCCTGGCCGATCTGCTGTTGCAGGAAGGCGCCGAAGCGCTCCGTCTGGGCGCGATTGCCGCGGCCGCGATAGAGCCGCAGGGAGACCGGATGCGGTGCCGGCAGCCCCTCTTCGGGGCCGAGCGGGCGCAGATCCGCGGTCACCGCGCAGGCGGGCAGCACCGAAACCGCGAGACCGGCCAGCACCGCCGCCCGCAATCCGGCGATGCTGTCGCTGGTACAGGCGATGCGATAGGCGCGCCCTTGCGCTTCGAGGCTGGCCAGCGCCTGGCTGGCATAGACCGCACCCGGCGGCAGCAGGGCCAGCGGCAGGGGTTTGTTCGGATCGAAGCGGGCCTCCGGTGCCGCCACCCAGACCAGCGGTTCGCGGCGGACGAAGCTGCCGCCCGCGAGCTCGGGCTGGGCGGTGACCAGCACCAGATCCAGCTCGCCGCGCTCGCGCGCGGCCAGCAGTTCGGCGCTGCGGGCGCAATGGAGCTCGATCTCCACCGCGGGATAGGCCGCGGCGAAGCGGGCCAGCACCCGCGGCAGGAGGTAGGCGGCATAGAGATCGGGCGTGCCGAACCGCAGCCGGCCGCGCAGACCGGTGCCGGCCAGATGGGTGCAGGCCTCCTCCTGCAGGGCCAGGAGGCGGCGCGCATAGTGCACGAGGGCACGGCCCTCGGGGGTCGGATGCAGGCGCTGCCGTTCGCGGCGAAAGAGGGGGCGTCCGAGCGATTCCTCGAGCTTGCGAAGCTGCTGGCTGACCGCCGATTGGGTACGGCCCACACGTTGGGCGGCGGCGGTCAGGCTGCCGCTCTCGATGATCGCCAGAAAGCTGCGCAGCAGGCGGGGTTCGAGCTCGACCGGGGTCATCAGCGATTCCGAACGGGTTTTGCAGAAGTTTTAAGTTCTGATGATGGCAGTCAAGCGCTAAGGGCAGAGGCAGGGCGAGAATGCCGTCGAGGGAGGATGCGATGACCCGGATGTCGGCCAGCGAGGCCTTTGTCGAAACCCTGGTCGCCCATGGCGTCACCGATGTGTTCGGCATCGTCGGTTCGGCCTACATGGACGCCCTCGATCTGTTCCCGGCCGCCGGGATCCGCTTCTGGTCGGTGGCGCACGAGCAGAACGCGGCGCACATGGCGGATGGATACGCCCGGGCTTCCGGTCGCCACGGCGTGTGCATCGGCCAGAACGGCCCCGGCATCACCAATTTCGTGACCGCTATCGCCGCCGCCTACTGGGCGCACTCGCCGGTGGTGGCGATCACCCCGGAAACCGGCTCGATGACCATCGGCCTCGGCGGGTTCCAGGAAACCGAGCAGATGCCGATCTTCTCCAAGATCACCAAGTACCAGGTGCATGTGAACCGGCCCGAGCGGATCGCCGAGCTCACCCATCGCGCCTTCCAGCTCGCCATGATGGAACGCGGGCCGACCCAGGTGAACATCCCACGCGACTACTTCTATGGCGAGTTCGACTACCGCATTCCCCGTCCCTTCGCGCTGGAGCGGCCGGCGGGGGCGGCGGAGAGCCTGGACGAGGCGGCCAGGCTTCTGGCCGCGGCGAAGTTCCCGGTGATCCTCGCCGGCGGCGGCGTGCTGATGGGAGCGGGGGTCGAGGAAGCGGTGCAGCTCGCCGAGTTCCTCGATGCTCCGGTGGTCAACTCCTATCTGCACAACGACAGTTTCCCGGCTTCCCACCGGCTGGCCTGCGGCCCGCTCGGCTATCAGGGCAGCAAGGCGGCGATGAAGATTCTCGCCCAGGCCGATGTGGTACTGGCGCTCGGCACCCGCCTCGGTCCCTTCGGAACCCTGCCGCAATACGGCATCGACTACTGGCCGAAGGGGGCGCGGATCATCCAGGTGGATGCCGACCACCGGGTGCTCGGGCTGGTCAAGGAGGTGGATGTCGCCATCCAGGGCGATGCGCGGCGCGCGGCCGGGGAGATCCGCGCTCGTCTGGAGACCGGTAACATGGAGATCGCCAGCCGGGCCAATGCCGAGCAGCGGCTGGCCGAGATCGAACGCCAGAAGGCGGCCTGGGCGCAGGAGCTGGACGCCCTCTCCAATGTCGACGGATCGCCGGTGCCGCCACGCCGGGCGCTGCGCGAGCTGGAGCGGGCGCTGCCGGCGGGGAGCATGGTCACCACCGACATCGGTAACATCTGCTCGGTGGCCAATTCCTATCTCCGCTTCGACCGTCCCAATTCCTTCTTCGCCGCCATGAGCTTCGGCAATTGCGGCTACGCCTTCCCCACCGCCATGGGCGCCAAGGTGGTGCGCCCCGACCGGCCGGCGGTGGCCTATGTGGGCGACGGTGCCTGGGGGATGAGCCTCAACGAGGTGCTGACCTGCGTGCGCGAGAAGATTCCGGTGGTGGCGGTGGTCTTCAACAACGGCCAGTGGGGGGCGGAGAAGAAGAACCAGATCGATTATTACGCCAACCGCTTCATCGGCACCGATCTCGAGAATCCGAGCTTCGCCGGTGTCGCCCGGGCGATGGGGGCGGAGGGGATCACCGTCGATCGGCCCGACCAGATCGGGGACGCCCTGCGCCGGGCCATCGCCAATGAGCGGGTAACGGTGCTCGAGATCATGGTCACCAAGGAACTCGGTGAACCCTTCCGGCGCGATGCGCTGAAAAAGCCCAGGCGGCTGCTGCCCAAATACGCCGATCTCACCGTCGAATGAACGGCGGCGGGAGCTGGCGGAACGGGGTGCCGGCGTGCTAGATCCGATCCGGGCGGTGCGGGCAGGGGCATGATGCCCGGCCGTCCCGGACGCGGTGGCAGATCCGGGGAGGCGGAATGACGCGGGGCAATCGTGCGTTCGGGCCGGACCGGCCGGTCGGGCTGGAGCCCGATCGCGAATGTTCGGAGCCTGCCGGCGAGGAGGTACGGACCACCACCTGTTACATGTGTGCCTGCCGCTGCGGCATCCGCGTCCATCTGAAGAACGGCCGTATCCGCTACATCCAGGGAAACCGCGACCATCCGGTCAACAAGGGCGTACTCTGCGCCAAGGGCTCGGCCGGAATCATGAACCAGTATTCGCCGGCGCGGCTCACGAAACCGCTGTTGCGCACCGGCGCTCGCGGAAGCGGCGAATTCCGCCAGATCGAGTGGGAGGAAGCGCTGGCGGTCGCCACCGACTGGCTGGCCGCGATCCGGCGTACCGATCCCCGGAAGCTCGCCTTCTTCACCGGCCGTGATCAGAGCCAGGCCCTGACCGGCTGGTGGGCGAGCCAGTTCGGAACGCCCAACTATGCCGCCCATGGCGGCTTCTGTTCGGTCAACATGGCAGCCGCCGGCCTCTACACCATCGGCGGCAGTTTCTGGGAATTCGGCGAACCCGACTGGGAGCACACCCGCTATCTGCTGCTCTGGGGGGTGGCCGAGGATCACGACAGCAACCCCATCAAGACCGGGCTGGCCCGACTCAAGGAGCGCGGTGCGCGGATCGTCTCGGTCAATCCCGTGCGCACCGGATATTCGGCGATCGCCGATGAATGGCTGCCCATCCGGCCCGGAAGCGACGGGCTCTTCGCCCTGGCACTGGTCCACGAACTGTTGCGTACCCGGCGTATCGATCTCGATTTCCTGTCCCGGTACACGAATGCCGGGTGGCTGGTGATCCGCGATCCCGGGGGGGCGGAGGACGGCCTCTTCCTCCGGGACGAGGAAGGACGGCCGCTGGTACGCGATCGGCGCAGCGGTCGGCCGCTGGCGGCCGAGGATCCCGAAGGAGCGGCAGCGCTGACCGGCGAGGTGACGCTCGAGGACGGACGCCGGGCGGTACCGGCTTTCACCCCGATGGTCGAACGCTATCTCGATCCCGCATATGCGCCCGAGGCGGTGGCCGAGCGGGTCGGGATCGCTGCCGGACGCATCCGTCGGATCGCCGCGGAGCTGGCCGAGGCCGCCTTCGACTCCGATCTGGAGCTGGAGGTACCCTGGACCGACTGGCGCGGAGTCCGCCACGAGCGGATGGTCGGCCGGCCGGTGGCGATGCACGCCATGCGCGGCATCTCGGCCCGCTCCAACGGCTTTCACACCTGCCGCGCGCTGCATCTCCTGCAGATGCTCCTGGGGGCGATCGACCGGCCGGGAAGCTTTCTCTACAAGCCGCCCTTCCCCCGGCCCTGTCCGCCGCCGGTGCGGCCCGCCGGCAAGCCCGGCGAGGTCCGTGTCGACACCCCGCTGCCCGGTCCGCCGCTGGGCTTTCCGACCACGCCCGAGGATCTCCTGGTGGACGAAGCGGGCCGGCCGCTCCGGATCGACAAGGCGTTTTCCTGGGAGGCACCGCTCGCCGCCCACGGCATGATGCATCTGGTCATCCGCAACGCCTGGAAGGGCGATCCCTATCCGATCGATACGCTGTTCCTCT
>JALSRW010000070.1 GCA_026984595.1 Alphaproteobacteria bacterium | reverse complement strand
ACGATGATGAGGGTGATGATGGCGCGCTCGAAGGCCGGCGCCCGCACGAGCCGGCCGATGCGGGCTCTCAGCTGGGGTCCGCTTGCATCCATCGGCGTGATGGGGATCGGGTCCGCATCGGCCTTAGCACCGGACCGGAGGGAAAGCCACAATCCTCGGCCATGCGATCCGCAGATCCTTGCGCTGCAGCTGCGTCCGTTGCGACGCCGCTCCGCCGACGCCGCAGCATCCGCACAGCATCAGCCTCTGGCGGCTCAGCGCCGCCAGGCCTGGGTACGGCGCAGCAGCGTGCGGCTCAGGATCGCCTGCAGGCTGCGTGCCACCACGTTGGTATAGAAGATCATCATGCCCATGGCCGCAGCCGGCGCGATATCGCCGGCATCGTCCATGTTGAGGACGGCCACCGAGGCCAGGGTGGTGCGGGTGGAATAGAGGAAGACCACCGCGGAGACCGTGGTCATGGCGTTCACGAACAGATAGATGGCGATGTCGAGGATGGCGGGCAGACACACGGGCACGGTGACGCGCGTGAACATCCGCCACAGCGGCTGCTTGAGGCTTTCCGACACCCCCTCGAATTCGGCATCCATCTGTTTGAGAGCGGTTAGCGCAGTGAGATGGGATACGGTGTAGAAGTGGACGATGGTGGAGATCACCAGAATCGCCATCGTGCCGTAGAGGAAGTTCAGAGGGTTGGCAGGATTGTTGAAGAAGAAGATGTAGGAGAGCCCGAGCACCATGCCCGGCACCGCCATTGGCATCATGGCGAGCAGATGGAAGCCTTGGCGGGCGGCGAACAGACCGCGGATCTTCTCGACGATATAGGCACCCGAGAAGACGATGGCGGTACCGACGAGCGCCGTCCAGCTCGCCATCTCCACCGAGTTCCAATAGGAAGCCCAGCCGCCGCCGTCCATGCGGTCGAAGTCGTAGTTCTTGAGCGAGAAGCTCAGGTTGTAGGGCCAGAAGGTGAACAGGGCGGCGAGCTGGCACATGATCAGGATGCCGAGGATGTAGACCGCCACGAGGCTGCAGAAGCCGAGCATGAGAAGGTCGAAACGGCGCTGCGGCTCCGGCCGCAGGGGGACGGCCCGGGCGGTGAGCAGCGCCACCTGACGCCGGGATGCCATGCGGTCGACGGCAAAGGCCAACGCCGCCGGGATCAGCAGAACTACGGAAACCACGGCGCCGATCTGGAAGTTCTGCTGCCCGATCACCTGTTTGTAGATGTCGAGGGCGAGGACGTTGTAAGTCCCGCCCACGACCTTGGGCACGCCGAAATCGGTGATCACCAGGGTGAAGACCACGAAGGCCGCCGAGATCAGGCCGTAACGGGCGCCCGGCAGGGTGACTGTCCAGAAGATGCGGGCTGCCGAGGCGCGCAGGGACGTCGCCGCCTCGTAGAGCCGCGCGTCGGCGATCGAGAGCGCGGTGAGAATGATGAGGAAGGCGTGGGGAAAGGTAAAGAAGGCGCTCGCCATGACGATGCCGATGGGGCCGTAGATGTCGCGGCCGAACAGCAGCGGCGTGAGCACCCCCTGCTTGCCGAAGAGGTAGACGAGGCCGATTCCCGGCAGCAGCGACGGCACCAGGATCGGCACCAGTGCCACCAGCTTGAAGAAGCCCTTCAGGGGCATGCAGCTGCGGGTGAGCGCGTAGGCGTAGCCGAAGGCGAGGGGAATGACGATCAGGGTTGTAAGCGTGGCGATGAGGAGGCTGTTGGTGATCGAGCTGCGCAGCGCCGGGGTTGCGAAATAGTAGCCGTAGTTGTCGAATCCGAAGCGTGCCGCCGGGCGCAGGCGCAGACGGGAGAATTCGCGGCGGCCGAGCTCGAGGGTTTCGCCCGGCCGCGACATCCGCCCCTCGAGCAGCAAGAGCCCGCCGGCCTCGGACAGATCGGTAACCCGGAAGCGCTCGACCCCGCGTCGCTCACGCTTGGGAATGATGTCCACGAAACGCTCGCGCGAGCGCTCGCTCGCGCGCAGCCCGTCGTTGAGGACATAGCCCCGGCGCTCGATCCAGTCGGAAAGCCGGCCGGCGTCCTGCCAGATGCCGTCGCGGAAAAACGCAAGCGCCACCTTCTCGGGCCGGAATTCGTAAACCTCGAAGGACTTCCCGAGCAGGGTGGCGAGCGGCAGCGCAAGGCCCACCACAAGGTAGAGAATGATGGCGGCGATGAAGCCGCGCGTCAGCCAGATATCCGCCTTGAGGGCAAGGCCGGTGCGTGCCGGCGGGACGGTGACCGCGGTGGCCATCAGCCGGCACCATCGGCGTAGAGGCGGATACGGTCGCGGGGCACCGCGATCTCCAGCTCCATCCCCTCACGAAGCTGCCGTTGCCGCACGAGATTGATGGGGCAGTCGACGATCAGCCGCAGCGCACCGAGTTCGCCCCGGCCCACGTCGAGGCGGAGGTACGGGCCGAGAAAATCGCTGTGCAGCACCTCGGCGCGAAAGCGGTTGTCCGGCTGCGGCTCGGACGCGCCCAGCACCACATCCTCGGGGCGAATCGCGAGGATGACCTCATCTCCCTGATGAAAACCGTCGGTAGGGCATCGCAGGGACAAGGCGCCGAGCTCGCACAGCCCGGGCCGCTTCACCCGCGCCCGGAAGAAGTTCATGGTGCCGACGAAATCGGCCACGAAGGGCGTGGCCGGGTTCTGGTAGATGTCGATCGGGGTGCCGATCTGCTCGATGCGGCCATCTTTCATGACGACGATGCGATCCGCGACCGAGAGCGCCTCTTCCTGATCATGGGTGACCATGATGGTGGTCACCCCGAGCCGGCGCTGCAGATCCCTGATTTCGCGGCGAAGGCGGAGGCGGACCTTGGCGTCAAGCGCGGAGAGGGGCTCATCCAGCAGCAGCAGACCGGGCGAGGGGGCGAGGGCGCGGGCCAGCGCCACCCGCTGCTGCTGCCCGCCCGAAAGCTGGGCTGGATACTTGTCGGCATGTTCCTGCAGGCCCACGAGCTCGAGCAGCTCCTCCACCCGGGCGTTGATGGCGTGTCGACCCATGCCCCGGTTCTCGAGTCCGTAGGCGATGTTGCGGCGCACGGTGAGATTGGGGAACAGCGCGTAGGACTGGAAGACGATGCCGAAGTCGCGCTCGCGCGGCGGAAGCCGCGTCACCTCCCTGCCAGCCTGAACGATCCTCCCCGTACTCGGGAAGTCCAGCCCCGCGATGTTGCGCAGCAAAGTCGTCTTGCCGCAGCCCGAAGGGCCGAGAAAGCAGACGAACTCTCCTTCCTCGATCGCGAGGCTCACCCCGTCGACCGCGGTAAAGCTGCCAAACCGCTTGGTGACGCGTTCGAGAACGAGGTAGCTCATGCCGGGTGGTGACCGCCGCGGCTCATGCCGCGGCGGTCCCTCCTGCCGGAACGGGTCCGCGTTCAGTTCTTGGGCAGGGACTTGCCCTCATAGCGGCGGCTCCACTCGGCGAGGATGCGCTCGCGGTTCTTGGCCGCCCATTCGAAATCGTTGTCGATCATCGCGTTGATGATGTTCTCCGGGAAGTACTTGACGGGCTTGGCGAGCTCGGTGATGCCGATCACCGCGTAGCCCTCATTGTACATGCGCATCGCCTTTTCGGAGATGATCCAGTCCATGAGGATGCGCGCTTCCTCGGGATAGTCGGTGTCGACGACGATCGCCGCCGCCTCCATGTCCCAGCCGATGCCCTCCTCGGGGATGATGATCTCGATCGGCGCCCCGGCTTCCTTGGAACGCGCGGCACGGAAGGCAAAGGAGATGCCGATCGGCACTTCACCCCGGGCCGCGTCCTTGCAGGGCTTGGAGCCGGAATGGGTGTAGTAGGCGATGTTCTCATGGAGCTTGTCCATGAAGTCCCAGCCCTTCTCCTCGCCGAACATCTGCAGCCAGGAGGAGACGTCCAAAAAGCCCGTGCCCGAGGAGTTCGGGTTGGGCATCGCCACCGCTCCCTTATAGACGGGATCGGTGAGGTCCCACCAGGACTTGGGCATCGGCAGCCCCGCCTTCTCCGCCTCCACGGTATTGAAGCAGACGGCTGCGACCCAGGCATCCATGCCGACCCAGTAAGGCGGATCCGCCTTGTCGCGGAACTTCGGATCGAGGCGTTCCAGTCCCTTCGGCGCATAGGGCTCGAGGAGCCCTTCGGCCTTGAGCAGCAGCAGCGAGGTGGCGGCCAGACCCCAGATCACGTCCGCCTGGGGATTGTCCTTCTCGGCCAGCAGCTTGGCGGTGATGATCCCGGTCGAATCCCGCACCCAGTTGATCTTGATGTCGGGATGATCCTCGTTGAAGCGGGCGGCGTACTTCTTGAGATCCTCCGCCTCGACGGCGGTATAGACGGTGAGCTCGACCTCACCATGCGCAAGCAGCGGCATGCCGAGGACGCCCGTCCACAGCATCAGTGCCGCCCATTTTCCCGGTTGCATCCGACATTTCGAGCACATGCTCGACCCTCCCTCCTCGTCATTGATCTTGTCGCGCCTTGCCGGGGGGCGCAGCGCCGCGGCATATTGCGTCGAGGTGCGGGGCTTGGCAACGCTCGGATGCGCCGGCGCGCGATCGCGACGCTCCCGCACGATGAGGAACAGCGTCGCCGCCACGATGATGCCCGTGCCCGCGAAGGCCCGCAGCGGCGGCCACTCCGCGAACAGCCCCCAGCCGAGGAGCAGCGCGATCGGCAGACGCATGTATTCGAAAGGGGCGAGCGCGCTCGCTTCGGCGATTCGGTAGGCGCGCATGAGGGCGAACTGGGAGAGCGTGCCGAGCGTGCCGACGGCGACGAGGGCCGGAAGCTCGGCGGGCGTGGGCCATGTCCACTGCAAGGCGGCGAGCGCGCCGGTC
>JALSRW010000069.1 GCA_026984595.1 Alphaproteobacteria bacterium | reverse complement strand
GGCGGCATCGTTGACGATATTGCGGATTTCGCGATCGATCGCCTTGAGCTCGTCCTCGCCGGCGAACTCCTTTTCGACCAGCAGCCGCTTGAGCTGGTCGATGGGATCGTGCTGCTCGCGGACCTTCTGCACTTCCTCGCGGGTCCGGTACTTGGCGGGGTCGGACATGGAATGGCCGCGATAGCGGTAGGTCTGGGCCTCGAGGATGAACGGCCCCTTGCCGCCCCGCACATGCTCGGCCACCTCGCGCGCCTTGTTGTAGACGGCGATCACGTCCATGCCGTCGACCTGTTCACCGGGAATGGCGAAGGCCTGGCCGCGCTGGGCGAGTTCGGTGCTGGCGGTGGCCCGGGCCAGCGGCGTGCCCATGGCGTAGCGGTTGTTCTCGATCACGTACAGCACCGGCAGTTTCCACAGGGCCGCCATGTTGAAGGACTCGTAGACCTGCCCCTGATTGGCCGCACCCTCGCCGAAATAGGTGGCACAGATGCCGCCGTCGCCGCGGTACTTGTGGGCGAAGGCGAGGCCGGTGCCGAGCGGCACCTGGGCACCGACGATGCCGTGTCCGCCGTAGAAGTTCTTGTCCCTGGCGAACATGTGCATGGAGCCGCCCTTGCCCTTGGAGTAGCCGGTGGCGCGGCCGGTGAGCTCGGCCATCACCCGGCGGGGATCCATGCCGCAGACCAGCATGTGGCCGTGGTCGCGATAGCTGGTGATCACCGAATCGCGGTCGGTCAGCGCGTGCTGGATGCCGGTACAGACCGCTTCCTGGCCGATGTAGAGGTGGCAGAAGCCGCCGATCAGCCCCATGCCGTAGAGCTGGCCCGCCTTCTCCTCGAAGCGGCGGATCAGCAGCATGTCACGATAGAAGGCCAGCAGCTTGTCGCGCGGCGGCAGGGCCTGCGCCTCCTCCGCCCTGCCGGAGCCTCGGGTGGCGGCCGCCTTGCGGCCTTTGGGGCTCTTGCCCCCGCGTGGTGCAGCGCACATGGCGTTGCCTCTCCCGATCGAGTTGTCGGACCTGCCATCGGGCGGCACCCGCCCGGGGCGGGTGTCGGCGGTCTTCTAGCGCAGCGGCCGCCGCTCCGATACCCACCTCTGTGCATGAGACCCATGCACGACAGCCGCAGCCCCTCAACGTTCGACCGGCGGTTCGCCTTCCGGTTCGACGAGCACGATCACCTCGTCGGCGCGCAGATAGCCGAGCCGTCGCAGTTCGCTTTCCAGCAGATCGGCATCGGTCTGCCCCGGACGCAATGCCTCCACCCGGCGCGCCAGCGTCTCGCGCTCGGCTTCCAGCGCATCGAGCCGGCGCTTGGCCTGGGCCACTTCGCGGCGAAGGTCCATCCAGGCGATCAGGCCGCGCCGACCATGTACCGCATGATAGGCGAAATAGGCGAGCAGCAGGGTCAGCGGCAGCACCAGCCAGCGCGCCCGGATCGCGCGCCGCAGGCGGTGGCCGAGCTCGGCGACCCGGTCCGCCCGGTCCACCTGCTCAGTTCCCGAGCCGCCGGAACGCTGCCTTGCCGGCGTAGACCGCCGCATCCCCGAGTTCCTCCTCGATCCGCAGAAGCTGATTGTACTTGGCCACCCGGTCGGTGCGCGACAGCGAGCCGGTCTTGATCTGGCCGCAACCGGTGGCCACGGCGAGATCGGCGATGGTCGTGTCCTCGGTTTCGCCGGAGCGGTGCGAGATCACCGAGCGGTAGCCGGCACGATCGGCGATGCCCACGGTCTCCAGGGTCTCGGTCAGAGTGCCGATCTGGTTGAGCTTGACGAGGATCGCGTTGGCGACGCCGCGGGCGATTCCCTGGCGCAGGATCGCCGGATTGGTGACGAACACATCGTCGCCCACGAGCTGCACGCGACCGCCGAGGCGGGCGGTGAGCAGGCTCCAGCCGTCCCAGTCCTGCTCGGCCATGCCGTCCTCGATGGAAACGATCGGGAAGCGGTCGCAGAGCCGGACGAAATAGTCGACCATGCCGGCGGCATCCAGCCGGCGTCCCTCGCCCCGGAGATCGTAGGTTCCATCACGGTAGAACTCGCTGGCGGCCGCATCGAGTGCGTAGAAGACGTCCTCACCGGGCCGGTAGCCTGCTCTTTCGACCGCCTGTTCGAGAAAGGACAGCGCCTCTTCGGCGTTCTTCAGATCGGGGGCGAAGCCGCCTTCGTCGCCGACATTGGTGTTGTGTCCGGCCTCCTTGAGGGCGGCCTTCAGCACATGGAAGATCTCGGCGCCCATCCGGAGCGCTTCGGCGAAGCTCGGCGCCTCCGCCGGAACGATCATGAATTCCTGGAAGTCGATCGGATTGTCGGCATGGGCGCCGCCGTTGATGACGTTCATCATCGGCACCGGCAGGGTACGGGCGGCGACCCCGCCGAGATAGCGGTAGAGGGGCTGGCCGGTGGCCTGCGCCGCAGCCTTGGCGACGGCGAGGCTGACCCCGAGGATGGCGTTGGCGCCGAGCCGGCGCTTGGCGTCGGTACCGTCGAGCGCGATCATCGTCCGGTCGAGCCCGATCTGGTCGACGGCGAGGCGGCCGAGCACGGCATCGGCGATCTCGCCGTTGACCGCTTCCACCGCCTGCCGCACGCCCTTGCCGCCGTAGCGCTTCGGGTCGCCGTCGCGCTTTTCCAGCGCCTCGCGCGATCCGGTCGAGGCGCCGGAGGGCACCGCGGCGCGACCGAAGGCACCGCCGGCGAGCCGCACATCCACCTCCACCGTCGGATTGCCGCGGCTGTCCAGAATCTCGCGGCCGCGCACGGCAACGATCTCGGTTTCCTCGATCAGCATCTGCAAGACTCCCCGATCCTCGCCGGCATGTCAGTCCAGTTGCGGCAGTGGACGCGCCTTGGCCAGCGCGTCGAAGGCCATCAGATCCTCGAGCACCCCGCGCAGCGCCGCCAGTGGCACCATGTTGGGGCCGTCGCTCGGCGCCTCCTCGGGGCGGTCGTGCGTCTCGATGAACACCCCGGCGACGCCCAGCGCCACCGCCGCCCGCGCCAGCACCGGCACGAAGGCTCGCTGGCCGCCGCTGCGGCCGCCCAGCCCGCCCGGCTGCTGCACCGAATGGGTGGCATCGAAGACGACCGGCCAGCCGCTGCGGGCGAGCTCCGGCAGCGCCCGCATGTCGGATACCAGGGTATTGTAGCCGAAGCTCGTACCCCGCTCGCAGACCAGGATGCGCTCGGCGCCGAACCCTTCGAGCTTGGCCACCACATTGTGCATGTCCCAGGGTGCCAGGAACTGGCCCTTCTTGACGTTGATGGCCCGGCCGGTGCGCGCCGCCGCCGCCAGCAGATCGGTCTGGCGACAGAGGAATGCCGGAATCTGCAGCACATCCACCGCCTCGGCCACCGGCGCGCATTGCCAGCTCTCGTGCACATCGGTGAGCACCGGGCAGCCGAAGCGCTCGCGCACCTCGGCGAGGATCGCCACCCCTTCCTCGAGACCGATCCCCCGCGGGCTGTCGAGACTGGTGCGGTTGGCCTTGTCGAAGGAGCTCTTGAACAGGAACGGGATGCCCAGCTCGGCGGCCAGCGTCACCAGCTCGCCGGCCATGAACAGGGCATGATCGCGGCTTTCGATGGCGCAGGGTCCGGCGATCAGCACCAGCGGGCGGTGGTTGGCGATCTCGAAATCACCGACGCGTACCAGACGTTCCGGTCGCGTTCCGGACATCATACCAGCCTCGACTGTTCGAGAGCGGCGCCGATGAAGGCGGCGAACAGGGGGTGCGGCGCGAAGGGCCGCGATTTCAGCTCGGGGTGGAACTGCACGCCGATGAACCAGGGATGGGAGGGCAGCTCGATGATCTCCGGCAGGCGCCCGTCCGGCGACATGCCGGAAAAGCGCAGCCCCGCATCCTCCAGTATCGGTTTGTAGTTGATGTTGACCTCGTAGCGATGCCGGTGGCGCTCGCTGATCTCGCGCGCACCATAGATTGCATGCACGAGACTGCCGGGCTCCAGCAGGCAGGGATAGGCACCGAGCCGCATGGTCCCGCCCAAATCGTCCTCGGCCCGCCGGCGCAGCAGCTCCCCCTCCTTCTCCCATTCGGTAAGCAAACCCACGACGGGATGGCGACAGGGACCGAACTCGGTCGAGCTCGCTCCTTCGAGGCCGGCGAGGTTGCGCGCCACCTCGATGCAGGCGAGCTGCATGCCGAAGCAGATGCCGAGAAAGGGCAGCCCCTTTTCGCGGGCATAGGTCACCGCCGCGATCTTGCCCTCGGCGCCGCGCTCGCCGAAGCCGCCCGGCACCAGCACCGCATTGACATCCTGCAGACGGTCGTCGGGCACCTCGCCGGCGAAGGCCTCGGCGTCGATCCATTCGAGATTGACCCGTACCCGGTTGGCGATGCCGCCGTGGGTGAGCGCCTCGTAGAGCGACTTGTAGGCATCGATCAGGCCGGTGTACTTGCCGACGATGGCCACCGTCACCTCGCCCTCGGGCTTTCGGACCCGCTCGACGATCTCTTCCCAGGTGGCGAGATCGGGGGCCGGCGCCCCGTCGATCCCCAGGGACTGCAGCAGGACGTCGTCGAGCCTCGCCTCGTGATAGCGGATCGGTACTTCGTAGATGGTCTCGCAGTCGATCGCCGGGATCACCGCATCCTCGCGCACACTGCACTGCAGCGAGATCTTGCGGCGGGCTTCCGCCGGAATCGGCCGGTCGGAGCGGCACAGCAGCGCATCGGGCTGGATGCCGATGGCCCGGAGCTCGCGCACCGAATGCTGGGTGGGCTTGGTCTTGAGCTCGCCGGCGGAGGCGATGTAGGGCACCAGGGTCACGTGGATGTAGGCGCAATGGCCGCGCGGCAGCTCGTTGCCGAGCTGGCGGATGGCCTCG
>JALSRW010000068.1 GCA_026984595.1 Alphaproteobacteria bacterium | reverse complement strand
TATCTGGGAGGTGAGCAAGGTCAATCTGCGCTTCGTTTCGGTGCTGCTGGCGGTGCTCCTGATCTCCACATATCTGCCGGCGGTACCGATGGCCCTGGTCGAGCTGTTCTACCGCTGAAACCCGCTTCCTGCGGGATCGCCGAGCAGCGCTTCCAGCGCCGGGCGCGAGCGCATCACCGTCTGATAGCCCTCCTCGATGGCCTCGGATGCCCGGTGGAACTCGAACAGGCCGATCTCGCCGACCCGCGGTACCAGCACCAGATCGGGCGGGTCCCCGGCCAGACGGCTCCTGGTGATGCGATCCTGCATGATCAGGATGGCGCCGTAGACCACCTCGAAATAGCCCGGGGTGAGGGTGCCGCGGGCGGTCGGCGGGCCGGCCAGGTTCTGCAGCAGCTCGCGCAGACCCCGCGGCAGTTCCGGTATCAGCGCCCCAGGCTCCTCGCCCTCTCCCCCCTCGCCATCGGCCGCCCACTGGCCGTGGCGCTGCGGCAGCAGATCGCCATTGACGTTGACGGCGAGGATCAGCTCCGCCCCCAGCGCCCGGCAGGCGGCCACCGGTACCGGGTCCACCAGCCCGCCATCGACCAGCCAGCGTCCCCGGTGCTCGACCGGGCGCAGGAAACCGGGCAGGGCGATCGAGGCACGGACCGCCGCCAGCCAGGATCCGCGCTCGATCCAGACCTCCCGCCCGGTGGCGAAATCGGTGGCCACGGCGGCGAACGGCTTGGGCAGATCCTCGATCCGCCGGTCGGGCTGCAGATATTCGAGAAAGGCCATCAGCCGGCGCCCTTCGACGATGCCGCCACCGGCCAGTCGCACATCGAAGAAGCGTACGATCTGCCGCCAGGTCAGATGCGCCGCCCAGCTTTCGAAATCGGCGAAGCCGCCGCCCACATAGAGGGCGCCGACCAGCGCCCCCATCGAAGTGCCGGCGACCACCACCGGTTCGATGCCGAGCTCGGCCAGTCCGCGCAGGATGCCGATATGGGCGAAGCCGCGTGCCGCCCCGGCCCCGAGCGCCAGACCCAGCCGCGGAACGGCCCCTGTCTGCCGGCGCATTGCCGCTCGTTTCGCCCGTTCTCCGCTTCTGCTGCTCCTGGCCATCCCCCGCCCCTGCGGCCGTCTGTCCGCGCTTCACGCCTTGCACGAAGCCTCCGCCATCCCCACACAAGATGCGTGCTGCCGCTTCCATACCGGCAATCACCTCGGGAGGAACAGGGTCATGAACGAGGAAGCCTCGGCCGCGGTGCCGCAGGACGAACCGCGTGAGGCGGAGGAGCTCGAGCTCCTGAAGGAGGATCTGGCCCGCCTGCGTGCGGATATGCAGGCTCTCAAGGAACATCTGGCATCGCTGGGCGGCAAGAGGACCGCCGAGGCCCGGGAGGCGGCGAGCGCCAAACTGGAGGCGCTGCGCGCCGAACTCGACCGGCTCGGCGAGGAGCTCGGCTTGCAGAGCCGGCAGATGCGCCGGACCCTGGAGCAGAAGATCCGGGAACAGCCGGTGGCGAGCCTGCTCGCCGCTTTCGGTCTCGGCTTTCTGCTGAGCCGTCTGTTCGAACGCCGCTGAGCAGCGCCGTGTCGGCTCCGCTGCTGCGCCTGGCGGCCGGCCTCTTCGGCGGCCGCACCCTGTCGCGTCTGGGCATGCGCCTGGCGCTGCTGGCCTTCGCCGTTCTGCTGGGGCTGGCCAGCCTGGGTTTCCTGCTGGCGGCCCTCTATCTGGGGCTGGCCGCCGGACTCGGCGCTCCCCTGGCGGCCCTCTTCTCGGGGCTGATCCTGGCCCTGGTGGCGACCATCCTCTTCCTGCTCTCCTCGCGCCTGCCCGCGCCCGGCCCGCCCGCCGATGACGCGCTCGGCGCCCTCGCCCCGCTGCTGGCCGAAGGGGCCCGCAGCCGCCCCACCGAGATGCTCCTGCTGGCCCTGCTGGCGGGGATCCTGCTCGAGCAGATCGGCCGCCGGTTCGGTCGCTGAACGGAGCGTGCCGCATCCGCCGGAACCTTCCCGGGCGCGCTCGCACGCGGCTCCGCCTCCCGCGCGACGGCCGTCCCGGCCGCGTCCTGGAATCATGCCGACAGAGTAACGGTTTCTTAACCATGAAACGCGAGATTCCGACCATCGAAGGAAGATGGTCGATCCCGGATGTCCAGGCGAACCGCACGCGCCCTGACCCTGATTCTGGTGATGGCTCTCACCCTGTCGGCCTGGCCATCCGGCACTTCCCGTGGTGATCCGGGGAAGGACGGAGACGGCGGCACCGTACCCACGCCCGTGTTCACCATGCAGCCGAGCGGTCGCATCGACCTCGATGCGCGCGGCCTGACGAGCCGTCTGTTCGGCGGCCTGCCCGATTGGCTGACCCGGGTGCGGGGGGAATTCACCTGGGACAGCGAAACCGGCAGCCGTTTCGCACTGGAGACCATCCAGCCCGTGTGGCAGGCGCCGGAGCAGCGCCATACCCTGTTCCTGCAGGGTCGCTTCAGCGCCGCCGATGGCGAGGAGATCCTCAATCTCGGTCTGGGATGGCGCTATCTGGATCCCTCCGGAGCGGCGCTTTTCGGTATCAACGGCTTCTACGACCACAGTTTCCCCCGGGACCACCGGCGTCTCGGTCTCGGCCTCGAGGCGCTGGGGCGCTATCTCACCTGGCGGGCCAACGGCTATCTCGGCATCAGCGGCTGGCGGGATGTGGCCGACAACCAGGAGGAACGCGCCCTCGACGGATTCGACAGCGAACTGGAGGGGGCGCTGCCCTATCTGCCCTGGGCCCGGGTGGCGCTGGGCTACTATTACTGGAAGCGCCGCACCGGCAGGGATCTCCACGGTCTGCGCAGCCGCCTGCGACTGCAGCTCACCTCGTTCCTGGAGATCGAGGGTGGCTATGCGGTCGACCGCGAGGAGGATGCCGGCTTCGTCAAGCTGCGGCTGCGCCTCGCCGATGCCGACCGTACGGAACACGCCGCGAGCCGGAGCCTCTGGGGGCACAGCCCCCTTCCCGCACGCGATCTTCGCCGTCACGTCCTGGATTTCGTCGAACGCAGCAACACCATCGCGGTCGAACGCCGCAGCAAGAGCGGCGGCGGCCGGGCGCGGGTGATCGTTGCACGGGGCTCGTGAGGGCATCATGAAACACGCATCTCGTCTCCTCCTCTCCCTTACCGCGGGTGCATTCCTGTTTCGACCGCTGCAGCATCGGCGCAGCAGGCATTGCCGAGCTGCAGCAGCGTGGCCGATCCGACCTTCACCGGCCGCTGTACGGCGAGTGCCGAAGTCTTTCGGTTCACCATCCGGGAAATGCGACTTCGGGCCACCGACGGCAGCTTCGCCACCCTCGGCTCGGGCGATCGCAGTTTCGATGTCGCCCAGGTCTCGGCCGGCCAGGCGGTCGGCGATTACGCATCGGGAAATTCCATTCCCACGGGAACCTACAACGCCATCGTACCCACTTTGAACGGTGTCTGGACCGTGCAGGGCGGCTACGAACAGGCGGTGGACGGCGGCGTGCTCGGGGACTGCGTGACCACCAGCGGCGGCTATTCCAGCAATCCCGCCGACAAGGGCGAGATGTCCACGGATCTCGCCGCCTTCTTCACCGCCAATCCGTCGAGCCTGCCACCCGACATGCAGGTTTCGGGTAGCGATCTGATCATCACCGACACCTCCGCGAGCGGTCTGCCGCTCACCGTCGCCGAGGGCGATGTGATCGATTTCACCATCTCCTTCGATGCCGGGAGCAGCATCGACTTCGAGTATGCCAACGGCAATTGCACCGGCGCCTATATCGGTCCGCTCGGCGTAACCCTGTCTTTCACCAAGCAGTGAGAGGTGCCGGCGGGGGAGATGCTCCTTTCGGGAACAACGTGACGAGCACCCGGGTGGCCGCATCGACCCTTTCTCCGGGGATCCCCCGGGGTCCGTGGCCCGCCCGGGATGGCGGCGGAGAAAATCCGCTTCCGCCCGGCGGCCTCCCGCCATCACATCGGGAGCCTCTGCGGGCACCGATCCCCGCGGGTGGCGGCGTGCGCCCCCTCGCCGCCGGGTATCCGGCCCGATTCCCTCGCCGCTCCTCCACCGCCGAACAGGAGCGTCGCGAGCCGGGCGTCGCGTCCGTAGATATCGTCGCGGAAATGCGCGGTGCCGTCCTTCTCCACCCAGGCGGTGAAATAGGTGATGTGCACCGGCAGGGGCTGCGGCAGGCGTACCACCCGCCGTTCGCCGCTTTCGATCGCCCGCTCCAGAGCGGCCCGGTCCCAGCCGGCCGGGGCCAGCAGCAGGATCGCCAGGCCGCGCGGATCGCGCAGCCGCACGCAGCCATGGCTGAAGGCCCGACGCGCCCGGCGGAACAGCTCCCGCGCCGGAGTATCGTGCAGATAGACGTGATAGCGGTTGGGCAGCACGAACTTGAGCCGTCCGAGGGCGTTGTCGGGTCCCGGTTTCTGGCGGAAACGGTAGCGGAAATCGCGGGGGGAAACCGCGTTCCAGTCGATCGTCGCCGGATCGAGAATGCGGGCATCGGCCTCCCAGCCCGACAGCAGCTCGAATCCTTCGCGCACCAGATATCCGGGATCGCTGCGCAATCTGGGCAGGATCTCCCTGACGGCGATGGAAGGCGGCACGTTCCAGTAGGGATTGAGCACGATATGGGTCATCGGCCGGCTGAACACCGGCGTCTGGTGATAGGGGGTGCCCACCACCACCTCGGTGGTGAACAGGGTTTCCTCGAGGAAGGGGGTGGCGCCGCGCGCCACCATCTCGAGGGCGAAACCGGCGATGTTGACGAGGATGTAGCGCCGGCCGAGATCCGTGGGCAGCCAGCGACGCCGCTCGAGATTGAGGATCACCTGGCGGATCCGCGCATCCACCGGGGTGTCGA
>JALSRW010000067.1 GCA_026984595.1 Alphaproteobacteria bacterium | reverse complement strand
GTAGCTGAAGCCGAGCTTGTACAGGTAGGTCACGAGAATGTCCGTGGAATTCGCCGGTCCGCCCTGGGTGGTGGCCCAGATGATGGGGAAGGAGTTGAAGACGTATATCGTGTTCAGGACGACGGCGATGTTGAGGAAGGGGAGCATCAGCGGAAAGGTGATCTCGCGGAACGCCTGGAAGGCCGAAGCCCCCTCGAGGGTGGCCGCCTCGTAAAGATCCTCGGGGATCGAGGCGAGACCACCCAGAAAGATGGTCACCGTGAAGGGCACGGTGACCAGGATGCCGATCAGGATCTGGACCGGAAAGGCGGTGCTCGCCTGGGCCAGCCACTGGATGTTGGTATCGAGCAGCCCCAGCGCCCGCAGGCCCGAGTTGAGCAGCCCGCTCTCGCCGTTGAGCGCCCATCGCCAGACGATCGCGGTCATGGTGATGGAGATCGCCCAGGGCAACATGACGATCACCCGGGCGAGGCCGCGGCCGTAGAAATCCTGGTGCAGCACCAGCGCCACCGGAAAGGACAGGAGAAGGGCACCGAAGACGATGCCCACGGTCCAGATCACGGTACGCCAGAGGGCCGCCAGGAACTCGGGATCCTCGAGGATGGCGGCGAAGTTGGCGAGGCCGGCGAAGCCGCGGAGCTGGCCGAAGCGGTTGACCTCGCTCACCGAGATGGTGCCGAGCTGATAGAGCGGCCAGAGAATGACGAAGGCCGCGAGCAGAAAGCCCGGCAGCACCAGCAGGTAGGGGATCAGAGCGGAATCTCGGTGCATCCTATCCCGTCGCTGCCGCAGGGTCTCGTACCCGGGCGCCTGTCTTTCTCTTGCGAAAGGGGACCGGGACGGCTGGCGGGCGCGGCCGGTGCCACGCCCGCCGCATCGCCCGCGCCCCTACTTGCCGAGGACACGATCGATCTTGGCCGCGGCCGCATTCAGGGCCTCCTCGACCCCGGCCTCGCCCAGATAGATCGACTGCAGGGCGTTGCTGGTGATGGCCGCGATCTCCTCCCAGCCGCGGATCACCGGCGCGAAGCGGGCCTCCGGCAGCAGCGCGGTGAACACCTTGAGATCCGGGTTCTCGGCGAAGGAAGGCATGGCCGCGACCTCCTTGTTCACCGGCAGGAAGCCTTCGCCCTCGGTGAACTTGGCGCGCCATTCGGTGGTGAAGATCAGGTCGAGGAACTTCCAGGCCAGATCCTTGTTCCGGGAGTTCTCGAACATGATGATCGAATCGGTGACGCCATAGGTGCCGCGCTCGCCACCGGGACCGGCGGGGATCCGTGCGACGCCGTAGGGCAGGCCGGGTGCTTCCTCCCTGATCTGGCTGGAGAGGAAGGGGGCGGTGATCATCATGCCCACCCGCCCCTGCTTGAAGAGGTTCTGCACATCCTCGCGGGTGTAGGCGGTCACTCCCGGCTGGGTGGCGCCGGCGTCGATCATGGATTTGTAGAGCCGGGCCGCCGCATAAGCCGCCTCGGTGTCCAGCCCCGAAGTACCGTCCTCCTCGATCAGATCTCCGCCATAGGCCCAGAAGGCATAGTAGAAGTAGACGTCCGTCTCGATTTCCTTGCCCTGCAGACCGTAGCCGTAGACGTCATCGCCGAGGGCCGAGACCGCGGCCGCCGTCTTCGCCAGCTCCTCCCAGGTGTCGGGAGGTGCGTCGAAGCCGGCCTTCTGCAGAAGATCCTTGTTGTAGTACATGGCCCGCGCCGAGGCGGCGATCGGCAGGCCGTAGGTCCTGCCCTTCATCACCGAAGGCGAAAGGAAGACCTCGAAGAAGCGGCTGCGGAACGCATCGTCCATGTATTTGTCGAGTGGAGCGGCGATCCCTTCCTCGACGAAGTCCACCAGCCAGCGGGTGCCGATGATCGCCAGATCGGCGTTGGTGCCGGCGGAGATGTCGGTGGTCAGCTTCTGCAGCAGCACGTCCCAGGGGACCACCTCGATCTGGATGTCGCTGCCCGGGTTGGCCGCCTCGAAAGCGGCCGCTGCCGCCTCGAAATAGGGCCCGGTCTTGGAGCTGTATTCCGCGACCGTGACGCGGACGGTGGCGGCCACGGCCAAGGAGCCCGCGAAGCTCATTCCCAGCGCGGCCCCGGCCATGATCCCGAGCATTCTTCGCATGATCACCTCCACTGATGGATTTCTTCTGTTCGAACATCGCGCCACGCTGGCGACGGACGCCGTCCGCGCGACGGGGCGGGTTGAAAAAATACGACGGGAATCCGGTCACAGCAACGCGAAAATCCATTTTCTGTTGCAAAATCACATGCTCGCTCCTAGCAGTTTCGGGTGCCGGGGAGGATGCCGGGACGGAAGCGATCATGTTCGGGCTCGAGGGAAGACGGGTGGTGATCACCGGCGCGGGGGGCGGCGTCGGGACCGCCCTGCTGGAGGTGTTCGCCGGCCTCGGCGCCGAACTCGTGGCCTGCGATCTGCCCGGTGTGGAAATGGCCGATGTCCCGCTGCGCGAAACCCATCGTTTCGATCTCGCCGATCACGGCGCGACCGCCGCCGCGGCTGCGGCCATCGCCGCCGCCGGCGCGCCCGATGTGGTGGTCTCCAATGCCGGTGCGACCCGGGCGGAGACCCTCGCGCAGACCGACCCGGAAGCGTTCGATCGGGAGCTCGAGCTCAATCTCGGGGGTGCGGTACACTTCACCCATGCCCTGCTGCCGGCCATGCGGCAGCGACCCCGGGGTGCCTGCTTCGTCTTCGTTTCCTCGGTCAATGCCGTCCAGCATTTCGGCAATCCCGCCTACAGCGTGGCCAAGGCGGGGCTGCACGCCTGGATGCGGGCGCTGGCCACCGAGGAGGGGGCCAACGGCATCCGCGCCAATGCCGTCATGCCGGGGTCGATCCGGACTCCGGCCTGGGACGCCCGGCTCGCGCGCGATCCCGACATGGTGGAGCGGGTGGCACGGCTCTATCCGCTGGGACGCCTGGTCGAACCGCGCGAGGTGGCATTGGCGGTGGCATTCCTCGCTTCGCCCCTGGCCGGCGGCATCACCGGTGCGGTGCTGCCGGTGGATGCCGGGCTGACCGCTTCCAATCTGCCGTTTCTGCGGGCAATCTCGTGACTCCGCGGCATTCTTCGACAGGGACGGTTCCCGCCCTCGAGCTCGTCGAGGTCACCAAGCGTTTCGGCGCGGTGACGGTGATCGAGCGCCTGTCGCTGGCGATCGAAAAGGGGGAATTCGTGGTCCTGGTCGGCCCCTCGGGCTGCGGGAAGTCGACCCTTCTGCGGATGATCGCCGGGCTGGAGACGATCTCGGAAGGAGATCTGATCATCGAGGGGGAGCTGGCCAACCATGTCCCGCCCCAGAAGCGCAACATTTCGATGGTGTTCCAGTCCTACGCCCTGTTCCCGCACATGACGGTCCGTGGCAACATCGCCTTCGGCCCCAGGATCCGCGGCGAGCAGCCGTCACGGGTCGAAGCCGCCATCCGGCGCGCCAGCGAGGTACTCAAGCTCGGCGAATTCCTGGAGCGGATGCCCCGCCAGCTTTCCGGCGGGCAGCGGCAGCGGGTGGCGATGGGCCGGGCCATCGTCCGCGATCCCCGTCTGTTCCTGTTCGACGAGCCGCTCTCCAACCTCGATGCCAAGCTCCGGGTGCAGATGCGTACCGAGATCAAGGCCCTGCACCAGAAGCTCGGGGTGACCATCGTCTACGTCACCCACGACCAGATCGAGGCGATGACCATGGCCGACCGCATCGTGGTGATGAACGGAGGGCGCATCGAGCAGATCGGCAGCCCGCTCGAGGTCTATGACCGGCCGGTCAATCGTTTCGTCGCCGGTTTCATCGGCTCGCCGGCGATGAGTTTCCTCGATGCCCGCTATCGCGGCGCCGAAGCTGGTCCCGCCGTGTCGCTGGCCGATGGCAGCCTGCTGCCCACCGCGCGGGCGGCCTGCGCCGAGGGCGCGCCGCTGGTGGTCGGAATACGCCCCGATTCCTTCCGGCGCGATCCGCAGGGGCCGCTCACCATGACCGTCGAGGTGGTGGAGCCGACCGGACCCGAAACCCATGTCTACGGCGAAGTGGCGGGGGCGGAGGTGCGCGCGGTGTTCCGCGATCGCGATCTGCCGAAACCCGGCGACCGGCTGCGGCTGTCGGTCGATCCCGGTGAGGTGCATCTGTTCGATGCCGGGGAGCGGGGAGCCCGGCTGTGAAACGCCCGGCTGTGGAAAGGGGGAAGGGAGCGGTGGAGATCGACACCCGTGAGGCCCGCACGGTGGACATCATCGGGCGGCTGCGCCAGCGGGCGCGCAAGGGCAAGGGCGCCGAACGGCGCCTCGCCGAATGCATTCTCGCCGATCCCCGCTTCGCGGCCAGCGCCCCCATCGCCGAGATCGCGGAGCGGGCCGGGGTCAGCGAGCCGACCGTTACCCGTCTGGCGCGGGCGATGGGCTTTTCGGGCACCCGCGACATCCGTTTTCACCTCGCCCAGGCCCTGGCCATCGGCGGTGCCTACATGGGCGATCCCGTGCACGGTCGGGACGTGGAGCGGCCCGCCCCGGGCCTGGTCGCCGCGGTGACGACCGATGCCCATGCCGCCATCGACCGGATGATGCTCGGGATCCGGGAAGACGAGATCGAGGCGATCGCCGGCATTCTCGCCGCTGCCCGCCAGATCCTGATCTGCGGCACCGGCGGCAGCTCGTCGATGGCCGCCGTCGAATTCGAGAACCGCCTCTTCCGGCTGGGGCTCAAGGTTTCCGCACGGACCGACCCGCAGCTCCAGCGGATGAACGCCTCGGTGCTGGCGGAAGGGGACGTGATCGTAGGTTTCTCGATTTCCGGGCAGGTTACCTCGGTGCTCGACGCGCTGTCGATCGCCCGCCAGTACGGTGCCCATACGGTGGCCATCACCAC
>JALSRW010000066.1 GCA_026984595.1 Alphaproteobacteria bacterium | reverse complement strand
GCCCACATAGCCGCGCACCAGAAGGCTGATCAGCTCGTCGGAGCCGGCACCGCAGACGATCCGCTCGGGGTCGATGTTGTAGCGGCGACCGAGGGCCCGGCGCAGCCGCACGCAGCCACCATCGGGATAGCGATGGATGTTCGCGGCGGCGGCACGGAATGCCTCGATCGCCTTCGGACTGGCCCCCAGCGCATTCTCGTTGGAGGACAGCTTGACCGCCGGACGCCCGCCTTCGACCGTGGCCTTGCCGCCGACATAGGGGGTGATCTCCAGGATGCCCGGTCGCGGGCGGGGAACGCTCATCGCCAAGTCTCCGAAAGAAGCCTGTGCGCGGTCACGCTTCGCTGCCGTCCTCGAGCGGTCGGGCGTAGGCGCCGATCACCGCCGTTCCGATCAGGCGCTCGCGGGTGCCGGCCAGCGCATCCTGCAGCGGGTTGCTGTCCCGGTCGTGGAACCCGGCGATCTCGATCAGATGGACGGTCGAGCCGCCCTGCCGCTGATAGGCGATCGCCAGCCAGTGGGGATCGAGGCCCGGGGCCTGGAGCAGCGCCTGGAGGCGGGAGCGGCTCAGATCCTCCTGGGCCTCCAGCACCAGGAGACTGCGATCCTCGCCGCTGGCCTGGAGCGGCAGGTCGCCGACCAGCAGCCCGCCGCTCTCGGCTGCGATGCCGGCCAGCCGGACGAAGGGCAGGCGGGCGAGGACGCGCAGGCGAGGCGGTTCGGCGGAGGCCATGTCGATCCACCAGCGATCCTCGGCCTCGGGCAGCGGCAGCAGGGCGAGCTGCGCCCGACCTTCGTCCAGGAGACGCAGGGCATGGGCGGGACTGCTGGCCTCGATGACCGGGGTGACGGCCCCGAAATGGTCGCGCGCGATCACTGCGAGGTCGCCGCGGCCGTGGCACAGGGCCACCGAAAAGGGAGTCTGCACACGGGTCGCGGCAGCGAACAGCTCGCGCCACATGCGGACCAATGTGCCTCGCGGGAAACGGTCCCCCGCCCGCGCCACCAACCGCCGCAGGATGGCCGCTTCGCGGGCCGGTCGCAGGGCCAGCCGGTCACCCGCATGATGGGCCTTGAGCGCGGCGATCCGCGCGACCGTCTCCATCCGCTCGAGCAACAGGTCGAGCAGTCGATCGTCGATGCTGTCGATGGCCGCGCGCAGTTCGGCGAGCCGGGGCGGGTCCTCCACGGGTTCCTCGAACGGTTGCCGACGCCGGGGCCACCTATAGCGGCGTGGCGCGATACGTAAAGCCGCGGGCGGCCGGGTCCGTACCGGCGGCGCGACCCTCCGTCACCCGGTTTTGCGGTTGGAAAGCAGCGCACCCTGTACGATACTCCGGCGCCGCCGATGGCATTCCCTCACCGGGCAGGGGAAAACCAATCCATGCGTCGCATACTGACTGTCGTTCTGAGTCTGCTGCTGCTTGTCATTCTGGTGGTGGTCGGTCTGTTCTTCGCGGTTCCCGACAGCTTCCTCGAGAGTCGGATCGAGGACATGGTGCGGGAGGCGACCGGTCGCCGGTTGACCATCGCCGGGGATTTCCGCCTGCGGCGCTGGCCGCCGGTTGCGGTAGAGGCCAGCGACATCCGCCTCGCCAACCCCGGCTGGGCCGGCAGCGGCGACATGCTGCGCATTCGCAGCCTCGAGCTCGATGTCGATGCCTGGGGCATGCTTTCCGGAAAGCTCGTCGTTCTCCGCTTCCTGGTCGACGAGCCGGATATCGCGCTGATGCGCGACGCCGAGGGCCGCGCCAACTGGCAGTTCGGCGGCACGGCCGCCCCGGCCCGGGCCGAGCCTGCCGCAGAGCAGACCGAAAAGGCAGGGAACATCCCGGATTTCCTGGAGCTGCGCGAGCTGCGCATCGAGGGCGGGCGGCTGCGCTACGTCGATCGGAGCAGCGGCGAGGAGCGCCGCGCGGAAAAGATGTCGCTGGCGGTGCTCGAGGATCCGGCCAGCCGCGCCCTGTCGCTGGAAGGCAGCCTCGAGCTCGACGGTGCTCCGCTTCGTCTGTCGGGGGAGCTGAGCGATCCCCGCGTCCTGGCCGCGGGCGGCCGTGGCGAGATGCGTCTGCGCTTCGAGCTGCCCGAGGGATCGGTGGCCTTCTCCGGACAGGTCCTGGGCGAGGCGCCCGAAATCGGCGGCACCCTCGATGTCGCCTTCGACGATCTGCGCGGTGCTCTGGATCGGTTCGGTGTCGCCCCGGAGCTGCCCGAGGGCGCACTCGGTACTCTCGCCCTGACCGCCACGCTGAACGCCAGTCCGCGGGCGGTCGGTCTCCAGGAGCTGAAGCTCGCACTGGACGATCTCCGCGTCAGCGGCCGCCTCGGCGCGACCGGCCTCGACGGGCGTCCGCGGCTGACCGCCGAGCTGGCGTTCGGCCCGCTGGCCCTCGATCCCTATCTGCCGCCCGAAGCGGCGCCGGCCGCCCCGGAAGCCGCTCCGACGGCGGCCGCGCCACGGGAAAAGGCGGGCTGGTCCGAAGATCCGATCGTCCTTCCGCTCCCGCTCCCGCTCGATGCCGATCTCGATGTCACCTTCGAGAGCCTGTCCGCGCGGGGCATCCGACTCGGCAAAGGGCATGTGAAGGCGGCAGTCGAGGGGCCGGAGGCGAAACTCGAGCTGGTCGAGCTCGAAGCCTATGAAGGCCGGACCACTCTCGATGCGCGGCTCACCGCCGGCAAGTCCCACCAACTCGCCGTGAAGGCGCAGGCGAGCGGGCTCCGGATGGCTCCCCTTCTGGCGGCGGTGGCCGGTTTCGAACGACTCGAAGGCCGCGGCGACGCGGAACTCGAGCTCACCACCCGCGGAAGCAGCGTGAAGGAGATGATCGCTGCGCTCGACGGCCGCGGCAAGGTATTGATGCGCGACGGCGCCATCATCGGCGTCAACATCGCGGCGATGGTCCGCCAGGTCATGACGCTCGGCAAGGAGGGTGCCGATGCCCCGTCCAGGACCGACTTCGCGGAGCTCGGCGGCAGCTTCACGATCGCCGCGGGCATCCTCGAAAATCGTGATCTGCTGCTGAAGGCGCCGCTGCTGCGGGTCGATGGCGAAGGCACCGTGAACCTGCCCGAGCGGACCCTCCGATACCGTCTGCGGCCGGCACTGGCGGCTACCCTGGAGGGCCAGGGTGCTGCCGCCGAACCGACCCTGAAGGCCGGCGTGCCGATCGTCGTCTCGGGCCCCTGGGATGCGATCGAATGGCGCTTCGATATCGGCGGCACCCTGACCGAGGCGATCGGCGATCCCGGGAAGATCGGCGAGCTGGTCGGCAAGCTCGAGGCCGATCCCGAGATGCTGAAGAAGCTCGGAGCACGCCTGGGCGGTGCCCTCGAAGGGGCTGGCGGGCTGGTCGGGGACGTGCTGGGTGGCGGCGGCGAGCAGCAGCAATCGACATCGCCGCCGACCAGCGGGGCCAAGCCGAAGGAATCGCCGCTGGGGCCGGCGCGCAAGCTGCTGCAGGGGATCATCGGCCGCTGACGGGACTGCCGATACGAGCGGAAACGGGGGGGCGATGATCGATCTGCGAAGCGACACGGTGACCAGGCCCGGTCCGGCGATGCGCGCGGCGATGGCCGCGGCCGAGGTCGGTGACGATGTCTATGGCGAGGATCCCACGGTCCGCACGCTCGAGGAGCGCACCGCCGAGATCCTGGGCAAGGAAGCGGGGCTGTTCGTGCCTTCGGGGACGATGGCCAATCAGGTCGCGATACGCGCGCACAGCGAGCCCGGTGACGAGATCATCGCCGATGCGCACTCCCACATCCTGCTCTACGAGCGCGCCGCGCCCACCGCCGTTTCCGGGGTGATGCCGCGGCTGGTACAGAGCGCCGCCGGCGTGTTCGACGGCGATGCGGTACGGGCGCTGGTGCACGGGCCGTTGCCGGGGATGCCGGCCGGCCTGTTCCCGCCGACCAGGCTCCTGTGTCTCGAGAACACCCACAATGCCGGGGGCGGCACCGTCTGGCCGCTTCCGACCTTCGCCGAAACTGCGAGGGAAGCGCGTCGTCACGGTCTGCGGGTCCATTGCGACGGGGCGAGGCTGTGGAACGCGGCAGTGGCCGCGGGAGTGCCGGAAAAGGCCTATGCCGAGCATTGCGACAGCGTGGCCGTGTGCTTTTCCAAGGGGCTCGGGGCACCCATCGGATCGCTCCTGGCCGGCAGCCGCGCCTTCATCGACCGCGCGCGGCGTTTTCGCGGCATGTTCGGTGGCGGTATGCGCCAGGCGGGGGTGATCGCCGCCGCCGCGCTCTACGCCCTCGACCACCATCGCGAGCGGCTGGCCGAGGACCACGCCCATGCCCGGAAGCTGGCCCTGGCACTGGCCGATCTTCCCGGCGTCGCAATCGATCCCGCCCGGGTGGAGACCAACATCCTGTACTTCCGTCTGGAGAAGATGGCGGCGGCCAGGTTCGCCGAAGCCTGCGAAGCCCGCGGCGTGCGGGTACTGCCGATCGGCGTCGATACCGTGCGCCTCGTGACCCATCTCGATGTGGCGCCCGCCGATGTGACGCGGGCGATCGAGGTCTTCACCGCGATTCTCGGCCGCGGATAGGCGGAAAGAAAGAGGGCAGGCCATCATGGCCTGCCCTGCAGTCGCGGTGGTCGGCCTCCCGGGGGTTACCGGGAGACCCGGTACTCCTCGGGAAGAAAGTAGAGACTGTCGGTTTCGGATGCGAGCTTGTGGCACTGGGCACAGAACTGGGTCTTGTCGCCGCTCATGGTCTGGCCGTTGGGCATGATCAGCGTGTATTTCCAGTCCGCCGTGTCCGGACTGCTCCCGGCCCGGAGCTTTTCCATCACGAAGAGAGGACCGAGGGCCACCGAACCGTCCGGTTTCACGACGAAACTGTCCTTGGCCACGATCCCGCCGGTGG
>JALSRW010000065.1 GCA_026984595.1 Alphaproteobacteria bacterium | reverse complement strand
GAACCGCCGGTGACGGTGTCCCTAGGGCACCGCCTCGGCGGGCCAGCCGGCGCAGCGGATCGTCACGGAAGAGAGATCTCATGAACGCGCGCGTCTTCTCCGGGATTCAGCCGACCCACGGGCTTCATCTGGGCAACTATCTCGGTGCCATCCGGCACTGGGTGCGGCTCCAGGACGAGCATGAATGCATCTACTGCATCGTCGACCAGCATGCCCTGACCACCCTCCACGATGCCGAGCAGATGCGCAGCAATACCCGCGAGGTGGCCGCGGCGCTGCTGGCCTGCGGCATCGATCCGGAGCGCTCGATCCTGTTCGTGCAGAGCAATGTGCCGGCCCATTCCCAGCTCGCCTGGGTGCTCAACTGCGTGACCCCGCTGGGCTGGCTCAACCGCATGACCCAGTTCAAGGAGAAGGCCGGCAAGCATCGCGAGAACGCGCCGGTCGGTCTCTACGCCTATCCGGTGCTGCAGGCCGCCGACATTCTGGCCTACAAGGCGACGCTGGTGCCGGTGGGCGAGGACCAGAAGCAGCATCTGGAGCTGTCGCGCGACATCGCCGGCGCCTTCAATCGCAAGTTCGGCACGGAATATTTCCCCCTGCCGGAGCCGATGATCGCCGGCGAGGCGACGCGGGTGATGTCGCTCCGGGACGGCACCAAGAAGATGAGCAAGTCGGATGTTTCGGACATGTCGCGCATCAACCTCACCGACGATGCCGCGACCATCGCCCGCAAGATCCAGCGGGCCAAGTCCGACAGCATCCTCGGCATCTGGTACGATCCCGAGAAGCGGCCCGAAGCCTCCAATCTGCTGACCATCTACGCCGCCCTGGCCGAACGGCCGCGCGCCGAGGTGGAAGCCGAATTTCGCGAAGCGCCCTTCGCCGAGTTCAAGAAGCGCCTGGCCGAGCTGGCGGTCGAGAAGCTGTCGGCGATCAATGCCCGGATGCGCGAGCTGATGGCCGATCCCGCGGAAATCGACCGCATCCTGCGCTACGGTGCCGAGCGGGCCGCGGCGATCGCCGGTCCGGTGATGGAGGAGGTCTACGACATCGTCGGCTTCCTCCGCCCCTGAACCCTCCGCGGGTTCCCGCAAGGGCGTTGACAAGGGGCCTGCGATGGCGACCATCTCGACCCGTTCGGGGAGAGCCGTGTGATGCGCCTGGCCATCGTCCAGATGAACGCGACCGACGACAAGGCGGCCAATCTGGCCCAGGCCCGAACGCTGATGGATGCGGCGGTGGCGCGCGAGCGCCCCGATCTCCTGAGCCTGCCCGAGACCTTCGCCTTCATCGGCGGCAGCCGCGAGGCCCGCCACCGCTCGGCCGAGAGCTTCCCCGCGGGCGAGGCCTACGCCATGCTGCGGGATTTCGCGCGTGCCCATCGCCTGTTCGTACACGGCGGCAGCATGTTCGAGCGGGACGGCGACCGCTTCTACAACACCACGGTGGTGTTCGACCGCGAGGGCCGCGAGATCGCCCGCTACCGAAAGATCCACCTGTTCGACGTGACCACGCCCGACGGCCGGACCTACAGCGAATCCGACTTCGTGGGTCGCGGCAGCGAGATCGTGCTGTTCGATCTCGAGGGGGTGAAGGTGGGGCTGAGCATCTGCTACGATCTCCGCTTTCCCGAGCTCTATCGCCGGCTCGCCGAGGCGGGGGCGCGGCTGATCCTGGTGCCCGCCGCCTTCACCCTGCAGACCGGCAAGGACCATTGGGAGATCCTGCTCCGGGCGCGGGCCATCGAGACCCAGTGCTACCTCGCCGCCGCGGCCCAATGGGGGGCGTTCCCCTCCGGTCGCGAGCTGCGCCACAATTACGGCCACAGCATGATCGTCGGCCCCTGGGGGCACGTCCTCGCCCAGGTCCAGGACGGCATCGGAGTGGCCGGCGCCGAGCTCGACATGGCCTATCTGGAAACCATCCGCCGCGATCTGCCGGTGCATCGGCACCGCGTCCTGCGCTGAGGCGGGCGAGAGGGGAGGAACATCGATGCCCGAGGCGATTTCGTCCGCGAGCGGCGGCAAATGTCTGATCGGAGGCCGTTGGGTGCCGCCTGCCAGCGGCCGGACGCTGCCGGTGATCTGCCCCAGCGACGGGCGCGTCTTCGCCGAGATCGCGAGCGGCGGTGCGGCCGATATCGAGGCCGCGGTGGCGGCCGCCCGCGAGGCTTTCGAAAAGGGGGCCTGGGGACGGCTCGCCGCCTTCGAGCGGGGCCGTCTGCTGCTGCGGCTTTCCGCCGCCATTCTCGAGCACGCCGAGGAGCTGGCCGCGCTGGAATCGCGCGATACCGGCAAGCCCCTGCGCCAGGGACGGGCCGACATCCGGGCCTGCGCCCGCTACTTCGAGTATTACGGCGGGGCCGCCGACAAGCTGCACGGCGACACCATCCCCTTCCTGCAGGGCTACACCGCGGCCAGCTTCTGGGAGCCGCACGGGGTCACCGCCCATATCATCCCCTGGAACTATCCGGCCCAGATCTTCGGCCGTTCGATCGGGGCGGCGCTGGCCGCGGGCAATGCCTGCGTCCTCAAGCCGGCCGAGGATGCCTGCCTGTCGGTGCTGCGTATCGGCGAGCTCGCCCTCGAGATCGGCCTGCCGGAAGGGGCGCTCAACATCGTACCCGGTCTGGGGGAAGAGGCGGGGGCGGCGCTGGCCGGTCATCCCGGGATCGACTTCCTCTCCTTCACCGGCTCGCCCGAGACCGGCACCGCCATTCAGACCGCGGCGGCCCGCAACCACATCGGCTGCACCCTGGAACTGGGCGGCAAATCTCCGCAGCTCTTGTTCGCCGATGCCGATCTGGAGGCGGCGCTGCCGGTGGTGGTCAACGCCATCGTCCAGAACGCCGGCCAGACCTGCTCGGCGGGTTCCCGGGTGCTGATCGAGAAGGGCATCTACGAGGAGGTGACCGGCCGTCTCGCCGCCCGCTTCCGGGAACTGGTGGCCGGGCCCCACGATCGCGATCTCGATCTCGGTCCGCTCATCAACCGCAGCCAGCTCGAGCGCGTGCAGCACTATCTCGCGCTGGCCCGGGAAGGCGGCGTATCCGTGCTGGCGGAAGGAAGGCTGGCCGAGGATCTGCCGCCCGGCGGCTATTATGTGGCACCGGTGCTGCTCGGCCCGGTGCCGCCGGACCACCCGCTGGCCCGGGAGGAGGTGTTCGGGCCGGTGCTGGCCTGTCTGCCGTTCGCCGACGAGGCCGAGGCCCTGGCGCTCGCCAATGCCACCCCCTACGGCCTGGTGGCCGGGGTCTGGACGCGGGACGGCGCGCGGCAGCTCCGCCTCGCCCACGGGATCCGGGCCGGTCAGGTGTTTCTCAACGGCTACGGTGCCGGTGGCGGCATCGAATTGCCCTTCGGCGGGGTCGGTCGCTCGGGGCACGGACGGGAGAAAGGCTTCGCGGGGCTGTATGAATTCGTGAGGCTCAAGACGATCGTGTGGAACCACGGCTGATCGTCCGACATATCGGACTATATGCCGGAACCGGTTGGCAGAAGCGGCAAAAGCCGACATTCTGGGGGCCAGGGAGGCGCGGCCCGGGAGCCTGGGGCGAGCGCTTTCGCCAGGAAACCGTACAGGCCGGGAGAAACGCGATGCTTTTCGCCTGGTTGCTGCGACAGCTCATTCGCCAGGGCGATCTCGTGGTGCGGGATGCACGGGGCGGGACCCGGAGTTTCGGCGACGGCAGCGGGCCGCGTGTCGTCGTCCGCATTGCCGATCGGGCCACCGAACGGCATCTCTCGTTGCGACCCGAGCTGGCGCTCGGCGAGGCCTTCGTGGACGGGCGCCTGATCATCGAGGAGGGCTCGCTCTACGATCTTCTGCATCTGGTGGCCCGCAACTACATGCTCGTACGCCGGCGCCCCGCCGGTCGCTTCGTCCAGCATGTGGAGACCATCACGCGGCGCTGGTACCAGTTCAACCCGGTCGGCCGGGCGCGGCGCAACGTTGCCCATCACTACGATCTTTCCAACGATCTCTACCGCCTGTTCCTCGATTCGGACATGCAGTACAGCTGCGCCTATTTCGAGGCGCCGGGCGAGGATCTCGATGCCGCCCAGCTCGCCAAGAAGCGGCATCTGGCGGCCAAGCTGCTGCTGAAACCGGGCATGCGCGTGCTGGACATCGGCTCGGGCTGGGGCGGCCTCGCCCTCTATCTGGCCGAGAACTTCGATGTCGAGGTGACCGGGCTGACCCTGTCCACCGAACAGCTCGAGCTGGCCCGCCAGCGCGCTCGCGAGCGCGGCCTCGAGGACCGGGTGCGGTTCCTGCTCGAGGACTACCGGCAGCACGAAGGGCGGTACCAGCGCATCGTCTCGGTGGGCATGTTCGAGCATGTCGGCATCAATCATTACGGCAGCTTCTTCTCCCGGGTGGCGGAGCTCCTGACCGACGACGGGGTGATGCTGCTGCATTCCATCGGCCGCATGGCCGGCCCCTCCTCGACCAGCCCCTGGATCCGCAAATACATCTTCCCGGGCGGCTATGTGCCGGCCCTGTCGGAGGTGCTGCCGGCGGTCGAGCGACACGGTCTGTGGAGCTGCGATCTGGAGATCCTGCGGCTGCACTATGCCCACACATTGGCCGCCTGGCGCCAGCGCTTTCTCGCCAACCGCGAGCGCGCGGCACGTCTGCTCGACGAGCGTTTCTGCCGCATGTGGGAATACTATCTGGTGGCCGCCGAGATCTTCTTCCGGGTGATGGACGGCATGGTGTTCCAGCTCCAGCTCGCCAAGGAGCGGGACGTGGTGCCCATCACCCGCGACTACATGTTCGAATTCGAATATCGGCATCGACAGCCGACGGCGCATGCCGCCGAATAGGCAGTTGCCGGAAGCGGTGCGGCTGGCCTTCACCCGTCTGGGCGAGGGCCCGCCGCTGCTGTTCCT
>JALSRW010000064.1 GCA_026984595.1 Alphaproteobacteria bacterium | reverse complement strand
CGACGAACGTCGCGCCGCCGCCAGGAGCATACCCGGAGATGGTCCCGGCCACGGCCGGATCGGGTGTTTACCCTCCGTTTACCGATCGGGTCGCATACCGGTCGCCGACGGCGGACGCATCCCCCGGGATCGGCGCCATGTCGGAAGCGAGGAAACGCCACCAAGCCAGGTAGGCCGCCCATGCATTGGCTCAAGAAGCGCCCCCTGCCCCTGCACGCGCTGGGCGCCGCGGATATCGCCCTCGATCTGACCTACCGCTACTGGCACGGTCTGCGCGAACAGGGGCTGCTGCCCAGCCGCTCACGGGTGGACACCCCCCAGTTCCGCCTGCTGGTGCCGGCCGTGCATTGGGTGGACCTGCGGCAGGACGCGGTCGAGAACATCGGCCTCGGTCCACTCGAAGGCTTCGCCGAGCTGCCATCGGCGGCCACCGGCGGGGGACGGTCCGGGCATCGCCTCGGCACCCTGCTGCGGGAGGATTTCCGCACCGTCGCCTTCACCGGCTCGGCGCTGTTCCAGGAAATCCAGCTCGGGCAGAACGGGCGTACCGCGGTCTATACCGAACTCCTCCTGCCGGTGGCCGACGATGGCGTGAAGGTCACCGAAGTGCTGATGCTCGTTCGCCAGCAGTGCGGTCAGCCGGTGAGCGAACGCCTTGCAACCTCCACATAGACGACCTCTTCGAGCCCCTCACTCCGCCGGCGGCAGATCGGCGAGACCGGGCTCCGCCAGCGGCCGCAGCGGCACCGGGTTCTTGGGATGCTGCGGCAGGGCGCGGACGGTGTCGATGAATTCCTCGCGATCGACCCAGCACAGATAGGCCTTCTCGGGGCCGCCCACGGGCGGGAACTCGCCGTCCACCACCAACTCCACGTGCAGATAGCCGTAACTCTCCCGGGGCACCGAGCTGCCCACCAGATACTGGCGCACGAACCCGGTGTTCACGCTGCAGCCGGCATTCCGAAAGCTCAGGGCCCGGCTCAGATAGGCCATGTACATGGCGAGCCCCCTGCGGCGCCAGTCGGGATGGGTCCAGGTCGAACCGGAATGCGATACCCGCCCCGAAAAACGGCGGGACAACGGCAGGATCGGCAGCCGATCGACGCCCAGCAGCTTCCTGTAGCCGCCTTCGAAGAACAGCCGGCCGTCGGCGATCATCTCCAACAGATCCTCGGTGTCGAACACCCGCTCGCCGCTGGTGCCGACGCTGCGTCCGGTCTCGTCCAGCAGATGGACGAAGAAATCCTGCGGCCCCATCCGGCTCTTGGTCGGATCGAAGGTGGGATTGGCGAAGGTCTCGTTGGCGGTGAGAATGGCGTTGAGCTTGTGGAAATCGCGCTCGATGACCAGCGTCAGCCCGAGCTCGGCGATGCGCTGGGTCAGGGAATCGATGCACAATTGAATGAGGCCCCGATCGTCCGTCTGCCTTGTTGGTTCCTGCACGGTCTGCTCCCTTCCTTCCTTGCCCGGAAACCCCGGCCGGCCCTCCGCGGGGCTGCGACCTCCGGGTGTGGCGAACCCAGCATCCATCTCCGGTTGGTTAATGCCTAGTAACCTTCGACGTGATCTTGTCGCCCCCCGGTATGCGTTAACGTCGCTGGTAAAGATTGCAGTAAGGTTAACCTGAAGCCCGACAGGGCCTCTGTGACAAAACTCACAACTGTCAGTTGTACCCCGACCCTCCGCCGCCGGAACAGACGTAATTCAACTATAACGCGATATTGCTCGTCCGCCCAGCGCGTATTTCCACCGTCCGCGGACCACCACCCCCCTTGCCGATCTCCCGGCGAGCCCGCATGATCGCGCCGCCGCCGCGGCAGCGCGGCGGTCTGCGACCGTCCCGCCCCGTCGCGGGGAGCCGCAGGACCATGCAGGGAGGAGAAAGGCAAATGATCGAGCGACGGAGCTTGCTCCTGGCGGCGGCGACCCTGGCTTTGGCCGCCGCATGGGCACCCCGGCCGACGGCCGCGGCCGAAACCATCCGCATCGGCGAGTTGACCAGCTACAACCGCTTTCCCGCCTTCACCGAGCCCTACCGGAAGGGCTGGCAGCTCGGCATCGAGGAGATCAACGACGCCGGCGGTGTGCTCGGCAAGCAGCTCGAGGTGATCTCGCGCGACGACGGCGGCACCACCGGCGATGCCGTGCGGGTGGCCGAGGAGCTGGTGGTGCGCGAGAAGGTGGCCTTCATCTTCGGCACCTTTCTCTCCAACATCGGCCTCGCGGTGGCCGATTTCGCCAATCAGCGCAAGGTCCTGTTCATCGCCGCCGAGCCGCTGACCGACGCCCTGACCATGGCCAAGGGCAACCCCTACACCTACCGCCTGCGCCCCAACACCTACATGCAGACCGGCATGCTGGTGGACGAGGCCAAGGATCTCGGCAAGAAGCGCTGGGCGATCATCGCCCCCAACTACGAGTACGGCCAGTCGGCCGCCGCCAATTTCAAGCGTCTCGCGGCGGAGAAGATCCCCGGCGCGGAAATCGTCATCGAGCAGTACCCCGCACTCGGGAAGATCGATGCCGGCGCCACCGTCGCGGCCATCGAGCAGGCCAATCCCGATGCCATCTTCTCCGCCCTGTTCGGCGGCGATCTCGCCAAGTTCGTGCGCGAAGGCAACACCCGCGGCCTGTTCGAGGGACGTACCGTCCTGAGCCTGCTGACCGGTGAGCCCGAATGGCTCGATCCCCTCAAGGACGAGGCGCCGGTGGGCTGGATCGTCACCGGCTATCCCTGGGAACAGATCGACACCCCCGAGCACAACGCCTTCCGCAAGGCCTACGAGGCCGCCTACGACGACTATCCGCGGCTCGGCTCGCTCCTCGGCTACACCCTCGCCTATACCATCAAGGCGATGCTGGAGAAGGCCGGCTCCACCGACACCGAGGCCATGCTGGCGGCCATGGAAGGGCTGGTGATGGAGACCTCGCCGGTGGGCTCCTTCTCCATCCGCGACATCGACAACCAGGCCACCATGGGCACCTGGGTCGGCAAGCTCGCGGTCGAGGGCGGCCGCGGCAAGATGGTCGACTGGCGCTACGTCGACGGCGAGCCCTACATGTTCCCGGAGGAGGAGGTGCGCCGGGTGCGCCCCGATCTCCAGAACTGAGCACGGCGGCGCCGGGAGAGCGACCCCGTGGATCCGGGCTTCCTGTTCGTCCAGTTCCTCAACGGTCTGGCCACCGCCTCGTTCCTGTTCATGGCCAGTGCGGGGTTGACGATCGTCTTCGGGGTCACCCGGATCGTCAACTTCGCACATGGCTCCTTCTACATGCTGGGCGCCTATGTCGCCTACACGCTGGCCGGGCTGTTCATGGACGTGGCCTACGGCGCCACCAGCTTCTGGGCGGCGATCCTCCTCTCGGCGGGGATCGTCGGCCTGCTCGGCATCCTCCTCGAGCTGGTGGTGCTGCGGCGGATCTATGACGCCCCGGAGCTGTTCCAGCTCCTCGCCACCTTCGCGGTGGTGCTGATCGTCCAGGATCTGGTGCGCATGACCTGGGGCGGCGAGGATCTGCTCGGCCCCCGCGCTCCCGGTCTCAAGAGCTTCGTGGTGATCCTGGGCCGCCGCTTTCCCGAGTACGAGCTGGCCATGATCCTGGCCGGGCCGCTGGTGCTCGGCGCCCTCTGGCTGCTCTTCCACCGCACCCGTTTCGGGGTGCTGGTACGGGCCGCCACCCTCGATCGGGAAATGGTCGGCGCGCTCGGCGTCAACCAGGCCCTGCTGTTCACCGGTGTCCTGTTCCTCGGCGCCTTCCTGGCCGGGCTCGCCGGCGCCCTGCAGCTACCCCGCGAGCCCGCCAACCCCTTCATGGACGTCAACATCATCGTCGAAGCTTTCGTCGTCACGGTGATCGGCGGCATGGGCAGCGTCGCCGGCGCCTTTCTCGCGGCGTTGCTGATCGGCGAACTGCAGGCCTTCGGCATCCTGGTGTTCCCCAAGATCACCCTGGTGCTGGCCTTTCTGGTGATGGCCGCGGTGCTGATCGTCCGCCCCTACGGGCTGCTCGGCCGGCCGCAGGCGGAAAGCCACGGCGCCGCCCGCGCCGGCGCCGGCATCGGGGCCAGCGGCCCCCTGGAGCGCGCCTTCTGGGCGGCGCTGCTGCTCCTGCTCCTGCTGCTGCCGCTGTTCGCCGACGAATACAGCCTGAAGCTGATGATCGAGCTTCTGATCTTCGGGCTGTTCGCCTTCAGTCTCAATTTCATCATGGGCTGGGGCGGCATGGTGAGCTTCGGACATGCCGCCTATTTCGGGCTGGGCGCCTATGGTGCGGCCCTGCTGGTCCACCACTTCGCCTGGCCGATGGAGGCGGCGATCCTCGTCGCGCCGTTGCTGGCCGGCGCCGGCGCCCTGGTCTTCGGCGCCCTCTGCGTGCGCCTGTCGGGCGTCTATCTGGCCATGCTCACCCTGGCCTTCGCCCAGATCGTCTATGCCATCGCCTTCCAATGGGTGGAGCTCACCGGCGGCGACAACGGCCTGATCGGCATCTGGCCCTCCCGCTGGGCGGCGCCGCGCGCGGTCTACTACTATGTGACACTGGCCTTCACCCTGTCGGCGATCGGCCTGCTGTGGCGGTTCCTCTATGCGCCCTTCGGCTACAGCTCGCGGGCGGTCCGGGATTCGGCGATCCGCGCCGATGCCATCGGCATCGACCCCCGCTACCAGCGCTGGCTGGCCTTCACCATCTCGGGCATCGCCGCCGGTCTCGGCGGCGGCCTCTATGTCTTTTCCAAGGGCAACATCGATCCCGAGGTGCTGGCCATCCCGACCTCGGTGGATGCGCTGACCATGGTTCTCCTGGGCGGGGTGGAGACGGTCACCGGCCCCCTGGCCGGCGCCGCCCTGCTGACCTTGCTCAAGGATTGGGTGATGCCCCTCACCCTCTACTGGAAGA
>JALSRW010000063.1 GCA_026984595.1 Alphaproteobacteria bacterium | reverse complement strand
CCCTGCTCGCGATCAAGCGCGAAGTGGCCGAGCTCATCGACATCCAGCTCGTGGCCTTTCCGCAGCTCTCGGTCTACTCCTTCGAGGGCGGCGAAGAGCTGATGCGCGAGGCGGTCGCCCTCGGCGTCGATGTGGTGGGCGGCATCCCCCATTACGAGATCACCCGCGAATACGGTGTCGATCAGCTCCGCTTCCTCATGCGTCTCGCCGACGAGGCCGGCCTGCCGGTGGACGTCCATTGCGACGAGACCGACGACGATCATTCGCGCTTTCTGGAGACGCTGGCGGCGGAGACCATCCGCCGCCGCATGGGCGGGCGGGTGGCCGCCAGCCACACCACCGCCATGCATTCCTACAACAACGCCTATGCCGACAAGATCATCGGCAATGTCCGCCGGGCCGGCCTGCACGTGATCTGCAACCCGCCCGACAATGCGGTGTTGCAGGGACGCTTCGACCATTATCCCATCCGCCGCGGCCTGACCCGGGTGCGGGAACTGCTGGCCGCCGGGGTCAATGTCGCCGCCGGCCACGATTCGGTGATGGATCCCTGGTATCCGATGGGTTGCGGGGATCCGCTGCAGACCGCCTTCGTGCTGTTGCATCTCGGGCATATGTCCGGTCGTACCGATCGCCGCCATCTCTTCCCCATGCTGAGCTCGCGGCCCGCCGCCATCTGGCACAATCGGCGGGTAGAGGGCGAAAACGGGCTGGAAGGACACGGGGTCGCCGTCGGCAATCCCGCCGATCTGATCGTCTGGCCGGTGCCCAGCGAGGACGATGCGCTCCGAACCCTGCCGCCGCGGCGCTATGTCCTCAAGCGCGGCCGGGTGGTCGCCGAGACCCGGCCGGAAAGCACCACCGTCCTGGGAGCGCCGGTGCGCTATCTCCGGGAGGCCGCCTCGTGAGTCGCTTCGACCCCGAAGCGCGGCAGATGTCGCTGGCCGACAACGAGGTGACCCGTTGGCTGCTGTTCGGCATCGTCTTCATGGTCGTCTGGGAGATGGCGGCGGCCCTCTACGATGCCCCTTTCCTGCTGCCCGGCCCCAGCCGCATCCTCGCCGAATTCCTGCGCGCACCGCAGCTCGTCCTGGGCAATGCCTGGATCACCACCCAGGAGATCGTGCTGGGCTTTTTCATCGGCTCGGCTCTGGCCATGCTCGCCGCACTGCTGCTGCTGGTGGTGCCGCGCTGGCTCGAAGACTTCATTTTCCGGGCGGTGATCACCCTCAACTCCATCCCCTTCGTGGCGCTGGCCAGCCTGGTGGTGGTCTGGCTCGGCGCCAACACGATCGCCTCCAAGGTGGCGATCGCCGGCCTGTATGCCTTTTTCGCGCTGGTCTACTTCGCCCACAAGGAAATGCTCTCCACCGACCCGCTCAAGGAGGAGTTGCTGACCTCCTACAACGCCAGTTTCGGCCAGCGGGTGCGTTTCCTGAAGCTGCCCTCGGCGCTGCCGGTGATCTTCACCAGCCTCAAGGGGGCGGCCATGGCGGCGGTCAACGGCGCCATCGTCGGCGAGCTGTTCGGCGCCTTCCAGGGTCTGGGCTTCATGATCCTGGATTCCCGCTATGTCGGCAACACGGCCCGGGTGTTCGTGGCCGCCGTGCTCTGTACCCTGGTGGGGTGGATGATGCTCGGCGTCCTCGCCGTTCTGGAGCGCCGCTTCGTCGGCTGGCATCTCGAAATGACGCGACAAACCTAGGGAGGTTCCCATGACCGTGAGAACATGTGCAGCATTCCTGGCCCTGGCCCTGACGGCCGGCGGGGCGGCGACGGCGGCCGAGCTCGAGCCCGCGACGATGATCGAATCCTGGTTCATCCACGCCGAATCGATCGGCGATCCGGTGGCCGTGGAAAAGGGCTTCTATCGTGATGCCGGCCTCGATGTGACGGTGGTACCGGGCGGTCCCGGCCTGTCGCCGATCGGCCGAGTGCTGGCCGAGGCCCGCAGCGGCAAGCTGGTGATGGGCATCGACTACCCCTACAACCTGCTGGAGGCGCGCCAGAAGCAGGGCCTGAAGCTGGTGGTGCTGGCCGCCGACTTCCAGGAATCGGCGATGCGCATCCTTTCCTGGAAGAAGGTCGAGAGCCCGGCCGACTTCCGCGGCCAGTTCGCCACCTGGATCGGCTACGACAAGCCGATCAAGGCGGTGATCGGCAAGGGCTGGGAAAATCAGATCCAGATCGTCAACCAGCAGGGCGATCCGGCGACCCTGGGCGGCTGGATCGCCAAGCAGTACGACTTCGCCTCGGCGATGATCTACAACGAGGTGCTGGTCGCCGAGAAGGTCGTCGAGGAGCCCTACTTCGTCTATTCCTACAAGCAGTTCGGCGTCGACTGGCCGGAGAACGTGCTGTTCACCACCGAAGAGGTGCTGGAGAAGTTCCCGGAAAAGGCGAAGGCCTTCGTGCAGGCCCGCTACAAGGGCTACAAGTACGCCCTCGACAATCCCGACGAGGCCGGCGACATCCTGCTCAAATACAACCCCAATCTCGACAAGGCCTTCGAGCTCACCGGTCTCGAGCAGATCCGCACCATCATGGTCACCGATGCCAGCCGCGAGAACGGCCTGGGATATCTCGATACCGCCAAGCTGGAGACCATGACGAAGCAGCTCGTCGCTGCCGGCATCCTCGATTCCGGGGACATGACCGGCTTCGCCCGGCCGGTCCCGAGCGGCGTGATGCCCTGACCCGATCGCGGGGGTGAACGCGATGCGCGCGCGGCTGGGCAACCTCGGGCCGATGGCGGCAGTGGCGGGGATCGTCGTCCTTCTCTATCTGCCACTGGTGGTGGTAACCAACTATCCGCTCGCGCAGCGCGCCCTCGAGCGGGGGGCGGTGATGGATTGCGACGGCCCGCTCGCCTGCGCCTTCGTGCTGCGCAATCCGGTGATCCCGGCTCCGGGGCAGCTATTGGCCGGCATCTACAATCTGATGCTGCCGCTGAACTCGCCGAATGCCATCCCCCTCAACGCCTTCTGGACCGGCGTCGAGACCCTGGTCGGGCTCGGCCTCGCTGCGCTGGTGGGCTTGCTGTTCGCCCTCGGCCTCGTGCTGTCGCGGGCCTTCGAACTTTCCGTGCTGCCCTGGATCGTCGCCTCGCAGACGGTGCCGATCATCGCGCTCGCGCCGATGCTCGTGGTGCTACTGGGACAATACGGAGTGCAGGGCTTGCTGCCGAAGGCGATCATCGCCGCCTACATCGCCTTCTTCCCGGTGACCATCGGCCTCGCCAAGGGGCTCCGGAGCCCCGATTCCCTGGCTCTCGATCTGATGCGCACCTACCGCGCCACCACCGTGCAGACCTTCGTCAAGCTGCGGCTGCCGGCCTCGCTGCCCTATCTGTTCACCGCTTTCCGCATCTCCACGGCGGCGGCGCTGATCGGTGCCATCATCGCCGAAATGTCGACCATCAGCTTCTTCGGCCTCGGCAAGATGCTGTCGGAGAACGCCCGCGCCTCGGATGTGGTCGGCACCTGGGTGCTGATGATCGCCTCGGCGGTGCTGGGTATTCTGCTGGTGGCCTGCGTCGGCTGGGTGGAGCGGCTGGTGACGCCATGGCGACGCTGAATTCGAGCCTGGCCGGCACCGCCCGGCGCGAGACAGCCGGCCCGCCCCTGACGGCGCTGCTGGCGCTCGTGGGAGGACATGCGCTCCTCCTCTCTTTCGTCCTGCTCTGGTGGGAAACGACCGAGGTCGCCCCGCTCGCCTGGCGGACCAGCCTCTATCTGGCGACCCTGCTGGCCGCCCTCGGTCTGGCGCGCCTCGCCACCTGGATCGCCGAGCATCCGGCCGGCAGGCTCGCCCGTTTCCTGCCGGCGGCGCTGACCATGATCCTCACCCTGCTGGCCGCCGAAGCGCTGCTGCGCGCCCATCAGGTACCGGCCGGCCTCATCCCCACCCCCACCGCAGTGCTGACCGTGCTCTGGCAGGCGCGCGACGTGCTCCTGCAGGACACCTGGCAGACCTTCGTGATGGAGGCGGTGATCGGCTTTCTCATCGGTGTCGGCGTGGCCCTGCCGGTCTCCGGGCTGATCGCCCGCTCGGGCTTCCTGCAGCGCGGGTTGATGCCCTATGCGGCCGCCTTTTCCAGCATCCCGATCCCTGCGCTGGCGCCGGTTTTCGTCCACATGTTCGGGCTCGACTGGCAGTCGAAGGCGGCGGTGGTGGCGGTCACCGTATTCTTCCCGGTGGTGGTCAATGTCGTGCGGGGGCTCCTGGAAATCGACCCCCGGCTGCTCGATCTGATGCGCTCCTATGCGGCCAGCGACCGCGAGGTCTTCACCAAGGCCCGCATCCCCAACGCCTTGCCCTTCTTCTTCAATGCGCTCAAGCTCGGCACCACGCTGGCGATGATCGGCGCCATCGTCGGGGAATTCTTCGGCGCCACCGGAACCGGGCTCGGCTTTCGCATCCAGATCGAGGCCGGCCGCTTCGGCTTCGACATCGTCTGGGCGGCGATCATCGTCGCCTCGACGCTGGGCATCGCCTGGTTCGGTCTGGTCGCCTGGCTGGAGCGGCGTTTCACCAGTTGGCACGTCTCGCTCAGGGAATGACCTGCGTCACACCATGTCTCACAGCTCGGGAGGGAACAATGAAAGCGAAACGGATTGTCACCATGGCCGCGGCGGTCTTCGCCGCCGGCTGGATGACCCAGGCCGGGGCGGCCGAGAAGCTGGCCGTCAGCCTGCAGCTCAAATGGTTCCCGCAGGCCCAGTTCGCGGGATATTTCGTGGCCAAGGAAAAGGGCTACTATGCCGATGAGGGGCTCGATGTCACGCTGCTGCCCATCGGTGACCAGTCACCCATTCAGACCGTGGTCTCCGGTGCGGTCGATTTCGGCACCACCTGGATCGCCGATCTCCTGACCGCCCGCGAGAAGGGCCTGCCGGTGGTCCACATCGCCCAG
>JALSRW010000062.1 GCA_026984595.1 Alphaproteobacteria bacterium | reverse complement strand
CAGGGTGCCGGATTCCCTCTCGTTCATCCCCGCCGCCGGCTCGTCGAGCAACAGAAAGCGCGGCCGTGCGGCCAGTGCCCGGGCGATCTCCACCCGCCGCTTGTCGCCGTAGCTGAGCTCGGCGCCGAGATCCCCGGCACGATCGAGAAGGCCGAATTCCTCGAGCAGCTCTCCGGCCCGGGCACGCGCCTCGGCGCGGCCGCTGCCGGTGGCCAGCGCCCCGCACATGACGTTTTCCATCACCGTCAGCTCGTCGAACAGGCGGACGATCTGGAAGGAGCGGATCACTCCACGATGGGCGATCTGCGGCGGTGTCAGCCCGGCGATGGTCTCGCCGCCCACCCGCACCGTGCCGCCGGCGAGCGGCACATGGCCGGTGATCGCGTTGACCAGGGTGGTCTTGCCGGAGCCGTTGGGGCCGATGAGGCCCAGGATCTCGCCCCCTTCGAGGGCGAGGGTGACACGGTCGAGGGCGCGCAGACCGGCGAAGACGACCGAAACGTCGCGGGCTTCGAGCACGGTGGGGCGGGTCCCGTGGAGAAGGGGTGCCGGTATTCGAGACCGGCACCCCGTGACGATCAGGGCTTGGGAGGGTTGCTCGGACGGCGCCAGCCGAGGAACACCGGGTTGCCGGCTTCGAGGGCGACCATCGCCGCCGCCTTGTCCGGTTCGTGCCCCTCCTCCGCGTTCTTGTAGCGGAGCTTGCCGGTGAGCAGGTTGAACTCGTTGTTCTCCAGCGCCCGGGCCACCGCGTCGCCGTCGGTGGTCCCGGCGATCTCGGCTGCCTGCGCCAGCAGCATGATGGTGTCCCATCCGGTGGCGACGAAGGCGGTATCCGGGTCTTCGCCGTACATCGCCCGGTAGAGCTCGAGGAACTTCGGCATGTCGGGATGCGCTTCGGGGCTCATGAAGGTGTGGGTGACATAGTAGATGTCGTTCCCGAAGCGTTCGCCGAGGGCCTCGTGCAGGGCCGGATCATCGTAGGAATCACCGCCGAGCACCGGGCTGTCGATACCCACCTCGCGCAGGGTGCGGATGATGAAGGCGATGTCCGAACCGTAGGAGGAGAGGAAGATCACATCCGGCTTCTCCTCCAGCGCCTGCAGCCGGGCGAGCTGGGCGGAGAAGTCGTTGTCACCGTTGGTGTAGGTGTCCTCCAGCAGGATCTTGCCGCCGATATTGGCGAAATGCTCGAGAAAGTATTTGGAGAGGGACTTGGTATAGGCGATGAACTGGTCGGTGACCACATAGGCCGTCTTCCAGCCCTTCTCGTTGTAGGCGAATTCGGCCGCGGTGGCGCCCATGGTGGTGTTCCACATGGACAGGGTGAACTGCTTGTCGCCGAGCGACCAGGAGCTGTAGAGCGGGTCGGAGGCGCAGGTGGAGATGCCCACGAGACCGGCCGCCTGGGCCTCGCGGCTGGCGGGGCCGCCGAAGTCGAAATCGCAGGGAGCGACGATGAAATCGGCCCCCTGATCGATCAGCTCGACGGCGGCGTTGCCCACCGTCACCGGATCCGACTTGCCGTCGATGTTGACGAAGCGCACCGGCTTGCCGAGCACGCCGCCATTGTCGTTGAGATATTCGACGGCCACCTGGGCACCCTTGAAGCCGGGTTCGTCGAGGGGCGCCTGGACGCCGGTCAGGCTGAGGGCGCCGCCGATGAGGATCTCGTCCTCGCCGGCCCGGGCGGCACCGGCCGCCAGCACCGCCGCCGCTGCCAGCACCGAGAGCATGGTCGTTGCGCGTGTCATGTCTTGCCTCCCTTGGGCTGGGGGGCCGGTCCTTCTCCCCCGGCACCCGTTATGGGCGCAGCCTATCGCGTCGGGGAGCGATTTTCAAATGTGAAAACGGCGCCTTACGAGAAAACCAGCCGACCGTCGGTGCGGGTGGCCGGTCCGCGGGTGGAGACCGAGAGGATGCGGGCCGGTCCGGGGCCGACGGCGACGAAGGCGTGACGGCGTCCGCAATCGAAACAGGCGCTGTCTCCCGCTTCGAGGTGCACGGGTTCGCCACCCTCGAGATGGAGATCGATGGCCCCTTCGAGGACCACCACCACCTCCTCGCCGGCATGGATCGACCAGTCGCGGCGGGCCGGCACCTCGCGGGTGTGGATTTCCATCAGATAGGCGTTGAGGACCCCATGGCGGCGGAAGGCCTGGGGATAGTAGTCGTAGATGCTGGTCGGATGGACGTCGGCGGGATCCCGGCGATGGACCGCGATCGGTTGGCCGTCGCCGTCCTCGGGCGGGACGATCTCGGTGACCAGCACGCCGAGCCCGCGGGCGATCTTGTAGACGGTCTCGAAGCCGCCCGAGATCTTGCCGTTCTCGATCTTGCTGATGGTGGCGATGGAAACGCCGCTGCGCTCGGCGAGCTGCTTGAGGGTCAGCCCCTCGGCCCGGCGGAAACGCCGGATGGTGCGGCCGATTTCGCCGGCACGCGGCTGCAGCAGCTCTGTCGATTCCCGCTTCACCGCCGATCTCTCCCGCGATTCCGCCTGCGAGCCTGTCCTCTCCCGCGAGCTTACCGGCAGAGGGCGCAGGATGCCAACCGGCCGGCATCCGCCGCCTTCGCGCTCAGTCCGCGGTGAACAGCCGGCGAAAGCGCGGACGAAGATATGCCAGGAAACGCGATGCCGGCACCGGCAGACGATAGCCGCCTTCGGCATAGGGGCCGAGGGCATAGGGCGGAAAATGGAAGAGAAGCCCCCGCGCGATGCCGGGGCGCAGGCCCGCGATGAGGGTGAAGACGCTGTCCGCCCCCGCTTCCGGCGGCCCGAACCAGTGTGGTTCATCCTGCCCGCCCATGGGCAGGCCGCGCTCCCGTTGCGCCTCGCGGAAGGCTGCGCGCAGCGCCGCATCGAGGGCCGGCTTCGCCGCTTCCAGATCGAGCAGCTCGTCCAGCGGCACGACCCGTCCGCCGCGGCGATCCCAGAAGATCGATTCGGTGGCGCGGTTGCCGTGGGCGCCTCCCGAATCGACATCGAGGTCGCGGCGCAGGGACAGGCAGCAGGGGGCGGCGAAGACGATCTCGACCCGGCTGTCCCAGAGCCACGGAAACCCGGCGGAGGCGGGGTTCTCGGCCACCAGTTCGGCGAGCCCCCGCTCGGCCTCGGCGACGAATTCCGCGAGCTCGGCGAACGCCTGCCGCCGCAGCCTCGCCGCGAGTTCGGGATCGGCGGGAAGCCAGGGCATGCGGGCCTCCGCCTCGACCGCCGGCGAGCGCCAGGAAAGGAGGGTCTCGGGTCCGCTTTCGGCCGCCACCCGCGGGCCCGCCACGAGGAGGAGAAGCACGAGACAGAGCGGGGCCGGCCAGCGGAAAAGCCGACCGCCCGGGCGCCGGGCGCGGGTCTCTGCCAGGGAGTTGCGGTTCATCGCAAGGCTCCGGCGCCCAGCCCGAGACGCCGTGCCACTTCCTCGGCCAGGGGCGCGGAGGCGGTGAGGCCCGGGCTCTCGATGCCGAACAGGTTGACGAGCCCGGCGATGCCGTGGGCTTCGGGGCCCTGGACCAGGAAATCGGCGGGGGGCGCCCCGGGAGGCACGATTTTGGGCCGGATTCCAGCATATCCGGGCTCCAGCGCATCCTCGGGGAGCTCCGGCCAGTAGCTCCGGATGGCGGTGGCGAACGTCGCCGCACGGGCGGGATCGACATCGTAGGCGATGGTCTCGATCCATTCGGTGTCCGGTCCGAAGCGGCAGCGGCCGGCGAGATCGAGGGTCACATGGATGCCGAGCCCGGCCTCTTCCGGCACCGGATAGACCAGATGCGAAAACGGGGAAGGGCCGGCGAGGACGAAATAGCTGCCCTTGCACAGCCAGCCCCGCGGCACCCGCGAGGGATCGAGGCCGGCGATACGGCGGGCGAGGGAAGGGGCGTGCAGGCCGGCGGCGTTGACCAGATACCGGCAATGGAGGGTCAGCGCCTCCGCCCCGCCGACCTCGAGCAGGAATCCGTCCTCCACCGCCCGCGCCGCTTCGAGCGGGCTGCGGAAGGCGATCATCGCACCCCGGTCCTCCGCCTCCCCCTGATAGGCGAGCATCAGCGCATGGCTGTCGAGGATGCCGGTCGAGGGCGACCAGAGGGCGGCCAGGGCGCGAAGCTCGGGCTCGGCCCGGGCGATGCGCGCCTGCTCCCACCATTCGAGATCCTCGACCCCGCTCGCTTCGGCATTGTCCCGAATCGCCTCCAGCCTCGGGATCTGTTCCTCGCGGGTGGCGAGGATCAGCTTGCCGCAGCGGCGATGAGGGATGCCGCGTGCGGCGCAGTAGCGGTAGAGAAAATCGCGCCCCGCGATGCACGACCGCGCCTTGAGGCTCCCGGGCGGATAATAGATGCCGGCATGGATCACTTCGCTGTTGCGGGAGCTGGTTTCGGTGCCGATGGCATCTTCCTTTTCCAGCACCAGTACCTCGAGGCCGGCCATCGCCAGCCGGCGGGCGACGGCGAGACCGATCACCCCGGCGCCGACCACCACCGCTTCCACACGCTCCATGCCCGCTCCCGCATCGCGACTGCCGCCCGCTTAGCGCGAAGCCGGCCTCGATGCCAGCGGGGGCTGCGCGTCGATCGGCACGTAGAGCGCATCCGAAGCATCGCTTCGGGGGGCGATACGAAGCTGCCGTGCAGCTTCTCGGTGCAGTCGGCACGCACACACCCGCCGGATCCATCCGGCCGGTGAGCACAGGGGGAGGATCATCCGGTTCTCGCGCATGCAGGAAAGGATCTCGGCACGTCGGAGAGCGGTCGTATGTTCGCTGCGCTGCCCCCGGAACATGTCGTCGGGCCGAAAACCGAATGTCTGCACGCCTTCGGGAAGGGGCCGGAGATCGATGCGGGTATTTCCTGTTTTTCTGCTGGACTACTGCGGCCTCTCCGTCGATGGCGCTGCGACGTGCATACTCGGAACCCATCGTGGAGGCGCGGCGTCGCGCCGGAAAGACCAC
>JALSRW010000061.1 GCA_026984595.1 Alphaproteobacteria bacterium | reverse complement strand
AGCCCGGGCAAGACCTGGTCGGGCCTCGCCGGCGGCATGCTGCTGGCCGGCGTCAGTGGCGGCATCGCCGCCTGGCTGCACGGCGACGGCCCGCAGACGGCGGCCTTGGCAACGCTGACGGCGACCCTGCTGGCGGCGGTGGCACAGGGTGGAGATCTCGTGGAATCCTGGCTCAAGCGACGCTCCGGTGTGAAGGACAGCGGCACCCTGCTGCCCGGGCACGGCGGCTTGCTGGACCGCTTCGACGGTATCCTGTTCGCTGCTCCCTCTTTCGCCCTGCTGATCGCCCTCGCGCGCCTTGCCGGAGGCGGCGGATGAGTGCCGGTCGCATGCGCTGGCCGCGGCGGGTCACCATCCTCGGCGCCACCGGATCGATCGGCCGCTCGACCCTGGCGGTGATCGCCGAACAGCCCGAGCGTTTCGAGATCGTCGCCCTGACCGCCCAGCGCAACGTCGCCGGGCTCGCCGCCCTGGCCCGACGCCACGGTGCCCGGCTGGCGGTGATCGGCGATCCCTCCCGCTACCGGGAGCTGCGGGAGGCACTTGCCGGCAGCGGCATCGAGGCGGCGGCCGGGGAAGCAGCGTTGCTCGCGGCGGCCGCACGGGATGCCGATCTGGTGATGGCAGCGATCGTCGGTGCCGCCGGTCTGGCTCCGACCCTGGCCGCGGTCCGCCGGGGTGCGATCGTGGCCCTCGCCAACAAGGAATGTCTGGTGTCCGCCGGCGCCCTGTTCCTGGAGGAGGTGCGGCGGCACGATGCCGTGCTGCTGCCGGTCGATTCCGAGCACAACGCCGTCTTCCAGGCGTTGGCCGGCGGGGAACCCGGCGATGTCGAGAAGATCGTTCTCACCGCATCGGGGGGGCCCTTCCTCCAGCGCAGCCTCGAGGAGATGGCCGGCGTCACGCCCGCCCAGGCGTTGGCCCACCCCAACTGGCGGATGGGCGCCAAGATCAGCGTCGACAGCGCCACCATGATGAACAAGGGACTCGAGGTGATCGAGGCCCATCATCTGTTCGCGTTGCCCGGCGAGGCGATCGAGGTGGTGGTCCATCCGCAGTCGGCGCTGCACGGGCTGGTGCTCTATCGCGACGGCTCGATGCTCGCCCAGCTCGGGCCGGCCGACATGCGGGTACCCATCGCCTCCACCCTGGCCTGGCCCGAACGGATGCGCTGCGGGGTCGCCCGCCTGGATCTGCTGGCACTGGGGAGACTCGATTTCGTGCCCCCCGATCTCGAGCGCTTCCCGGCTCTGGCCATGGCCCGCGAGGCGCTGGCAGTGGGCGGGGCGGCACCCGCCGTGCTCAATGCCGCCAACGAGGTGGCGGTGCAGGCGTTTCTCGAAAACCGCATCGGCTTTCTGGACATCGCGCGCATCGTCGCCGATATGCTGCAGACCCCGCTCGCCACGACCGTTCCGAACAGCCTCGAAGAGGTTCTCGCGGTCGATCGCGAGGCCCGCGCCCTGACCGCGCAGCGCTGCGCCGACCCCAACCCGAGCAAGGTATACGGAACCCGCGCATGAGCATCGTCGGCCTGATCGCCAGCTACACGATCCCCTTCATCCTGATCCTTTCGGTGGTCGTCTTCGTGCACGAGTTCGGCCATTACTGGGTGGCGCGTCGCAACCGCGTCAGGGTGGAGGTGTTCTCGATCGGATTCGGACCCGAGCTGTTCGGCTGGTACGACAGCGCCGGTACCCGCTGGAAGTTCAGCATCGTCCCCCTCGGCGGCTACGTGCGCATGAAGGGCGACGAGGATGTTACCAGCTCCCGCGCGGATGCGGCCACGGCCCTCGATCCCGATGCCTTTCCCGCCAAGACCGTTTGGCAGCGGATGGCGGTGGTGGCGGCCGGGCCGCTCGCCAATTTCCTGTTCGCCATTTTGGTGCTGGCGCTCCTGTTCAGCCTGGTGGGTCGCCCCTTCACCCCGCCGGTGGTGGGGGAGGTGGTGCCCGGCAGCCCGGCCGAGGCGGCGGGCTTGATGCCCGGAGATCGCATCCTCGCCGTCGATGGCGAGCCCGTCGAGAGTTTCGAGCAGCTCCAGCTACTGGTGCGTGAGCGGCCCGGCGAGCCGCTGCGCTTCACCATCGCCCGCGAGGGCCGGCAGATCGAAATCACCATCGTCCCCGAGCTGCGCATCCTCGAGGACGATTTCGGCGAGCAACGGGTGGGGATGATCGGAGTCAGCCGCCGCGGCATCGAGTTCAAGCGCTCCAATCCGCTGCTGGCCCCCGTCGAGGCCACCACCGAGACGGTGCGGATCATCGGCGGTACGCTCTACGCGCTGTGGGAAATGGTGACCGGCTCACGTGGCACCCAGGAGCTCGGCGGGCCGCTCCGGATCGCTCAGATGTCCGGCGAGATCGCCAATCAGGGGCTGCTTCCGGCTCTGTGGTTCACCGCCATCCTTTCGATCAATCTCGGGCTCATCAACCTGTTCCCCATCCCCATGCTGGACGGCGGTCATCTGCTGCTTTACACGATCGAGGCGGTTCGCGGCCGACCCCTGACGGAGCGCAGCCAGGAGATCGCCTTCCGCCTCGGCCTGGCGATGGTGTTGAGTCTGATGCTGTTCGCCACCTGGAACGATCTCGTCAATCTGAAGATCTTCGATTTCTTCTCGCGACTGGTCTCTTCCTAGGGGTATCGCGCCGCGTCTTGGTCGAACGAGGGAGGGGCGATGCCTGGGACGGGACGCTGCACGGGACTGGTTTCTGTCCTTCTGTTGATTCTCTTCTGGGTGACGCCGGCGCCGGCCCAGACCACGGGCGACATCATCCGCGACATCCGGGTGGAGGGCAACCAGAGGGTCGAGGCCGAGACTGTCGAGAGCTACCTCGAGGTGCGCCGCGGCGATCCCTTCGACCCCAAGCGGCTCGACGATTCCCTGCGGAGCCTGTTCGCCACCGGCCTGTTCGACGACGTCAGCATCGAGCGCCAGGGCGATATTCTCGTAGTGCGCGTGGTGGAAAACCCGATCATCAACCGCGTGGCCTTCGAGGGCAACAAGCGGATCAGCGACGAGGAACTCGAAGCCGAGGTCCGTCTGCGGCCGCGTACCGTCTACTCGCGCGCCGCCGTGCAGAACGCCGTCGAACGCATCCTCGAGCTCTACCGACGCAACGGCCGCTATGCCGCCACCGTCGAGCCCAAGATCATCGAGCTCGACCAGAACCGGGTCGATCTCGTCTTCGAGATCAAGGAAGGTCCGCTCACCAAGGTCTGCGGCATCGCCTTCATCGGCAACACGAAATATGCCGACAGTACGCTCAGGGGCGTGATCCGCACGGTCGAGAGCGCCTGGTATCGCTTCTTCACCAGTGACGACACCTACGATCCCGACCGGGTCGAGTTCGACAAGGAACTGCTGCGCCGGTTCTACCAGGCCCGCGGCTACGCCGAGTTCAAGGTACTGTCGGCGGTGGCCGAGCTGACCCCGGACGGACGCTGCTTCTACATCACCTTCACCGTCGAGGAAGGCCCGCGGTACCGTTTCGGCAGGATCACCGTCGACAGTCGGCTCAAGGATCTCGATCCGGACCAGCTCCGGAGTTTCGTGAGCACCGAGGAAGGTGACATCTACAACGCGGACGAGATCGAGAACACGGTGCAGGCACTGACCGACGAGGTCGGCAAGCTCGGCTACGCCTTCGCCCGGATCGAGCCGGTGCAGAATCTCGACCGGGAGAACCGTACCGTCGATGTCACCTACCGGATCGACCAGGGACCGCGGGTCTATGTCGAGCGGATCGACATCAAGGGCAATGTGCGCACCCTCGATTCCGTGATCCGCCGGGAATTCCGGCTGGCGGAGGGAGACCCGTTCAACACCGTGCTCCTGCGCCGATCGATCCAGCGTGTGCGGAATCTGGGCTTCTTCGAGAAGGTCGACGTCCGCACCCGTCAGGGAAGTGCGCCGGACCGCATCATCGTCGATGTGGAGGTGGCCGAGAAGTCCACCGGTTCGCTCTCCTTCGGTGCCGGCTTCTCCACCGCCGACGGTCCGCTGGCCGATATCCGCCTGTCCGAGGACAATCTGCTGGGCCGGGGGCAGGCGCTGCTGCTCAGTCTCACCGTCTCGGCGCGGCGGCGGCGCATCGAGTTCAGCTTCACCGAGCCCTACTTCCTCGAGCGGGAGCTGGCCGCAGGCATCGACCTCGCCCATACCCAGAGCGATTTCCAGAGCGAGAGTTCGTTCGACGAGACGGTCACCCGCGGCCGCTTGCGCGCCAGCTACGACCTCACCGAATACCTTCGGCACTCGGTGCGCTACAGCATCAAGAACAGCGACATCCGCAATGTCGACAACGACGCCTCGCAATTCATCAAGGACGAGGAGGGCGAGCGGCTGACCTCCTCGGTCGGTCAGACCTTCACCTATGACCGGCGCGACACCCGCTTCCTGCCTTCGGAAGGCTATGTCATCCGTCTCGACCAGGACATCGCCGGCCTGCTCGGGGACAACCGCTACCTGCGGCAGGAGTTGAAGGCCAATTTCTACTACAGTTTGATGCCCGATGTGGTACTCAATCTCGGTGGTTCGGCCGGCTATGTGTTCGGCTTCGGCGGCGAGGACGTGCATCTCGCCGATCGTTTCTTCCTCGGGGGCTCGACCTTTCGCGGTTTCGCCGCCGCCGGCATCGGTCCGCGCGATACCGATACCAACGATGCGCTGGGCGGCAATCTCTACTATGTCGGTACCGCGGAGATTCGCTTCCCGCTGGGGCTGCCCAAGGAAATCCGGATGTTCGGTCGGGCCTTCGTCGATGCCGGCACGCTGACCGATATCGATGTTTCGGGGCCGTCTCTCGAGGACAGCGGCAACATCCGCGTGAGTGCCGGGGTCGGACTCTCCTGGCTGTCGCCGCTCGGGCCGCTGGCGATCGATCTCGCGCAAGCGCTTGTGAAGGATGATGAGGACGATACCGAAACCTTCCGCCTCAGCTTCGGCACCCGGTTCTAGGGCCACGGT
>JALSRW010000060.1 GCA_026984595.1 Alphaproteobacteria bacterium | reverse complement strand
CCGGGAGGCGCCACCGCATATCGGGTGGAATTCGCCGGACGGGTGGTCTGCTACGTGACCGACACCGAGCATCGCGAAGGGCGGCTCGACGCCAATCTGCTGGCGTTCATCGACGGCGCCGACATCGTCATCTACGACGCGACCTACACCGACCAGGAATATCCCAAATACCGGGGCTGGGGCCATTCCACCTGGCAGGAGGGGATCCGCCTCTGCGAGGCGGCCAGCGCCGGCCGCTTCGTCGCCTTCCATCACGATCCCGATCACGACGATGCGACCCTCGACGAGATCGCCCGGGAGATGGAGCATCAGCGCGCCGGCTCGGTGGTGGCGCGCGAGGGCCTGGTCCTGAAGCCGTGAGCGGTGCTGCGGATCGGGACGCGCCGGGCCGCACTGCCGGCGACCGACCCGGTTTCTTCCTTCCCTATCGTCACGCGGCAGAGGTGACGCCCTGCGACTATCCGGCGGTGGCCCGGCTGCTGGCCGCGCGCGAACAGCGGTTCCGCGAGCGCATGCGCGACCTGGCCCGTCTGGCCGCGGAGTTTTCCCGGTTCGGCGGGCCGCCGCCGGCGCCGCGCTTCGAGCAGGACTGGTTTCCCCGGCTCGACGGGGCCATGGCCTATCTGTTCGTGCGCAGGCTGCGGCCGGCGCGGATCATCGAGATCGGCTCGGGACATTCCAGCCGCTTCATGGCCCGGGCGATCCGCGACGGCGGCATCGATTGCCGTCTGATCTGCATCGATCCGTCGCCGCGGGCGAAGCTCGAAGGGCTGCCCGTCGAGCATCGCGCCTGCCGTCTCGAGCAGGTGGAGGAAACGCTGTTCGCCGGCCTCGAGGCGGGCGACATCCTGTTCGTCGATTCCAGTCATATCGCCATGCCCGGAAGCGATGTCGACCGCATCATGAACCGCATCCTGCCGGTGCTTCGCCCCGGCGTCGTGGTCCACATGCACGATGTCTTCCTGCCCGATCCCTATCCCGAGGCCTGGGCCTGGCGCGGCTACAACGAGCAGCTCCTGATCGCCGCCTGGCTGCTGGCCGGCGGACTGGAGCCGCTGTTCGCGAGCCACTGGGTGGCGAGCCGGCATCCCGGATGGATCGCCGAGGGGCCGCTGGCCGCCGTCGCCCTCGGCCCCGAGGTGCCCGAATCGAGCCTCTGGGCCGAGAAGCGCTGACGGTCGCCGTTACTTCGGTGCGTAGAAAGTCGCCGTTACTTCGGTGCGTAGAAAAAGGTATCCGGCCGGTAGACGCCGAGCTGGGCGTGCGGCTCCCAGTTGTAGACGGCGTCATCGGGAATGTTGCGCAGCGTCTTCCTGGCCGCCACCGGTTGCAGGACGTTGGCCACCAGGCCGATGGTGTAGCATTGGTCCGCATAGATGGTCAGCATCTCTTCCCAGATGGATCGCCGCTCGTCGGTGCTGCGGGCGAGGCGCCAGGCGTCGAAGAGCTCGAGAAGACGCTTGGCCTCGGGGAGTGCCGGCGGTTCTCCGGCCTTGCCCTTGGTCTCGTAGTACTGGCCCCATTTCGGCCATTGCGGCTGGTCGTACTGGCTGGTCGGGGCGAACTCCGAGGGGCTCATGTCGGCGGTCGGCACGCCGTTCTCGATCCCGTACCAGATGGTCATCAGCGCCTCGCCGGAGAAGATCCGGTTGCGCAGCACCTCGCGTTCGCTGGGCTTGCTGTGGATGCGGAAGCCGATCTTGGCCCAGTCGTCGCGCAGCAGCTCGAGAATGTCGGTCTGCTCGGTGCTCTCGCCGGCGGTCTCGACGATCAGCTCGAGCGGGCGTCCGTCGGGGAGCAGGCGGGTGCCATCCGCGTTCCGCCCGTCGAGCCCCATCTCGTCGAGCAGGGCGTTGGCCCGGGCGATGTCGTAGCCCAAGCAGGCTTCGCCGATTTCCGGGCGATAGAGCGGGCTGTCGGGCAGGATGGTGTTGTTGGCCGGGGTGGCGAGGCCGAAGTAGAAATACTGGTTGATCGCATCCCGGTTCACGGACAGCGACAGAGCGAGGCGGAAGCGGCGGTCGCGGAACAGCTTCTGCCAGACGGGATCGGCGGCGTTGAGGTTGGGATAGAGGGCGAAATGGGCGCCCCGCGCCTCGCGCCAGAGCAGGGTCCGCAGCCCGGAACGCGCCTCGCTTTCCTTGAGGAAGGTATAGTCCTTGAAGGCCAGCCCGCGGCTCTGCAGGTCGGTTTCGCCGGCGCCGGTCTTGATCGGGATGAGCTTCTTGTCGACCACCTCGAGAATCACCCGGTCGATGTAGGGGAGCTGCTGACCGCGACTGTCGACGCGGTGGAAATAGGGGTTGCGTACGGCGACGATCCGCTCCGCCGGCGGCCTCGTGGTCAGCATCCAGGGCTGCAGGGTCGGCAGGTCGGGATTGTTGAACTTGTTCATCCGCCCGCGGCGCAGGAAGAGCTGGACCCAGTCGCGGGCATTGTCTTCGGCGACCAGTTTCGCGAGCTGGTCGGGATCCACGTACTTCTTGTGGAACTGCCGGAGATAGTGGGCCGGGGCATAGATGAAGATCGGCGAGGCGGCGGCGATCTTCGGCAGGAAGAAGGGATTGGGCTTGGACCAGCTATAACGGATGGTGAGAGGATCGAGAACCTCCACCTTCGGGAGCTCGCCATCGATCACCATCTGGATGGGCGGGCCGGTGGGCGACAGCTCCTCGTTGAGGGCGATGTCCTCCCACCAGAAGCGGAAATCCTCGGTGGTGAAGGGCTCGCCGTCGGACCAGCGGTGGCCGGGGCGGAGACGGAAGGTGAAGATACGCCCGTCCTCGACCGTGTAATCCTGCAGAATATCGGCGAACATGGTGAGATCGGGCGCATAGTTCACCAGCCGCGCATGGCCGTAGACATAGAGCAGGCGCGTGTCCTTGGTGCGGCTCACCAGCATGCGCAGCTCGCCGCCGGGCACACCGATCTCCGGGATGTCGTCGAGTACCAGAGGCTCGTCGGGCGGGGCCGCGCCCGTCGCCTGCGGTCCCAGGATCCATGCCACCGCCAGCATGCCGCAAAGCGCGTGCCCGATCTTCATCGCCTCTCTCCCCGGTCGTCCATCCGCACCAGATGCTTCTTGCCGACAGCCACCATCCGCCCCGGGCCCGTACGCAATCCGTAGGGGGGCGGCCATGCCGCCGGATCGGAGGCACGTTCGGCCAAGACCCGGGAAAAGTCTAGCGGGCGATCGGGATCCGGTTCCGGGATCGCGGCCAGCAGGGTGCGCGTGTAGGGGTGCCGGGCATCGGCGAAGAGGGTGTCGGCCGGGGCCAGCTCGACCAGCAGGCCGCGACACATGACGCCGATGGTCTGGGCGATGTAGCGCACCACGGCGAGATTGTGGGAGATGAACAGATAGGTGAGCCCGAGATCCTTCTGCAGCCCCTTCAGCAGATTGAGGATCTGGGCCTGGACCGAGACGTCGAGAGCCGATACCGGCTCGTCGCAGATGAGCACTTCGGGTCCCAGCGCCAGCGCCCGGGCGATGCCGATGCGCTGGCGCTGTCCTCCCGAGAAGCTGTGCGGATAGCGCCGCATGTGGCGTGGCTCGAGGCCGACCGCGGCGAGTAACGCCTTGACCCGCTCGATCCGCTCCTCGCGGCTGCCGATGCCGTGGATCACCAGCGGCTCGGCGATCGCATCGAGGACGTTCATGCGGGGATCGAGGGAGGAGTAGGGATCCTGGAAGATGTACTGGATGTGACGGCGCAGGGGCAAGAGTTCCCGCTCGCTCAGCGCCAGGATGTCGACCTCGCCGTCGGGGCCGCGGAACAGCACCTTGCCGGAATCGGCGGAAAAGGCGCGCATGATGATCTTGCTGACGGTGGTCTTGCCCGAACCGCTCTCGCCGACGATGCCCAGGCATTCGCCGGCTTCGACGGCAAAGCTCACATCCTCCACCGCGGTCACCACCCGGCTCTGCCCCGACAGCCAGCCGCTCCGCCGCAGCAGGAAGGTCTTCCTTAGATTCTGCACCTCGAGAATCGGCCCCTGCGGCCGCCAGCCGCGCTTGTCGATGCCCTCGAGGAGTTCCGCCGCCTGGCCGTGCGGCACTTCGCGCAGTGTCGCGAGCCGCCGGTTCGGATCGTCGCGCAGCCGCGGCACCGCCCGCAGCAGCGCCTGCAGATAGGGATGCCGTGGTCGCCGCAGCAGCTCGCGGCAGCAACCGGATTCCATGATCCGGCCGCGATACATCACCACCATTTCCTCGGCGATGTTGGCCACCACCCCGAGATCATGGGTGATGAACAGGATGGCCATGCCGAATTCGGCCTGCAGGTCTTCGAGCAGCTCGAGGATCTGCGCCTGGACCGTGACATCGAGCGCGGTGGTGGGCTCGTCGGCGATCAGCAGCGCGGGACGGCAGATCAGCGCCATGGCGATCACCGCCCGCTGCCTGAGCCCGCCGGAAAGCTCGAAAGGATAGGTCCGGTAGGCCCGCTCCGGGTCGGGAAAGCCCACCCGCCGCAGCATCTCGATGGTCTGCTGCCGTTCCTCGGCGGCCGGCAGCCGCTTGTGGACCCGCAGCGCCTCGCCCACCTGATCGCCGATGGTATGGAGCGGCGAAAGCGAAGTCATCGGTTCCTGGAAGACGATGGCGATGCGGTTGCCGCGGATCCGCCGGCGGATCGGCGAATCCGGATCACAGCCGAGCAGGTCGAGGGGTTTCTCGCCCCGCGGATCGTCGAAGATCATGCCGGCGCCACGGGTCGTCGCGGTGTCCGGCAGGATGCCGAGGATCGCCTGGGAGACCACCGTCTTACCGGAGCCGCTCTCCCCTACCAGCGCCACCGTCCGCCCGGCCGGCACATCGAAGGAGATGCCGCGCACCGCTTCCACCGTGCCCTCGTCGGTACGGAAGGTGACATGGAGGTCGCGGATGGAGAGCAGCGGCGCGTTCAACTCGGCTTCCCGAACAGTTCCCGCGCGCCAGACCAGCGCAGATCCGGGTGGCGTGCAAGCCGCTCCAGGAGGCGCGCGAGTTCGGCGAAGGCCCG
>JALSRW010000059.1 GCA_026984595.1 Alphaproteobacteria bacterium | reverse complement strand
GGCACAGAGATCGGCGATGGCCCGGTCGCCGGCCGCTTCCCGGCCGAGCTCGAGGATCCGCCGGCGCACCGCCGTTTTCAGCCCCGAGAAGGAAAAGTGGCAGCCGGGCTGGCCCAGCAGCGGCCGCGGCAGCGCAAAGCGCCCGGGGTCGCCGTCGCGGGCCCGCAGCTCGACGGCCGGCCCGCCGGGATATCCGAGGCCCAGCATCTTGGCGACCTTGTCGAAGGCTTCGCCCACCGCATCGTCGATGGTGGTGCCCAGCCGGCGGTAGCGGTCGACCCCTTCGACCACCAGGAGCTGACAGTGCCCGCCGGAGATCAGCAGCAGCAGATAGGGAAAGGCGACGCCGTGGGTGAGCCGCGCGGTCAGGGCGTGGGCCTCGAGATGATTGACGGCATAGAGCGGCAGCCGATGGACCGCGGCCAGCGCCTGGGCGGTGGTCACCCCCACCAGCAGCCCGCCGGCGAGCCCGGGACCGGCGGTGACCGCGATGGCATCGAGATCGGCGAAGGTCAGCGAGGCCTCGGCCATCACCGAGGCGATCATCCGGTCGAGCTTCTGCACATGGGCGCGGGCCGCGATCTCGGGCACCACGCCGCCACACAGCACTGCGGCGGCGGTCTCGTCACAGCTCGTCTCGATTCCGAGCACGCGCGTCTTCACCGCTGTCGTCACCGGCCGTCACCTCTGCTACAAGCCGCCCCACCATATGGATTTGGAAGCTCTCGCGTGAAGTCGTCCGCCAGATTGACCATCGGCACCCGCGGCTCGCCCCTGGCCCTCGCCCAGGCCGAGCTCGTGCGCCGCGCCCTCGCCGCCGCCTGCCCCGAGCTGGCCGAGCCCGACGCCGTCGCGGTCCGGGTCATCCGCACTTCGGGCGACCGCTTCGTCGATCGCCCGCTCACCGAGATCGGCGGCAAGGGCCTGTTCACCAAGGAAATCGAGGAGGCTCTGCTGACAGGGACCATCGACATCGCCGTGCATTCGATGAAGGATATGCCGACCGAGCTGCCGGCCGGTCTCGAGATCGCCGCCTGCCTGCCACGGGCGGATCCGCGCGATGCGATGATCGGCCCTGCCGATACCGGCCTCGCCGAACTGCCGTCGGGGGCGGTGATCGGTACCGCCTCCCTGCGCCGTGCCGCCCAGGTCCGGGCGCAGCGCCCCGATCTTCGTATCGTCAACCTGCGCGGCAACGTCCAGACCCGCCTGCGCAAGGTGAAGAGCGGCGAGATCGCGGCGACCTTCCTCGCCGCCGCCGGGCTGCAGCGTCTCGGCCTTCTGCAGGAGGCGACCCGCCTTCTGGATGCCGAGGAGATGCTGCCGGCGGTGGCGCAGGGGGCGATCGGCATCGAGGCGCGAAGCGGGGACGATCCTACCCTCGACTTTCTCGCCCGGATCGACCATCTCGATACACGGCTGTGCATCGAGGCCGAGCGCGTGTTTCTCGCCGCACTCGACGGATCCTGCCGGACGCCGATCGCAGCCCTCTGCGAGCTGACGGAAGGCTCCGTGCGGTTCCGGGGGCTGCTGGCCGAGCCGGACGGCGGCTGTTTGCAGAGGGTGCAGCTACGGGGTGAGGCCGGGGCGGCACCGATTCTGGCCCGGGAAGCGGCCTCCATGCTGCGTTCCGGGGCATCCCGGTACGGTGGCGCGGGCGAAGGTGGCGGGTAGAGGTCGAGGACTGCCGATGATGGAAAGTCGGGCACGCAAGCGCTGGATCCTGATCACCCGGGCTCGCGAACAGGGCGAGCAGACGGCGCGGGAACTGCGCGAGCGCGGCTATCTGACATTGGTGGATCCGGTGTTCGAGACCCGTCGCGTCCCTTTTTCGCTGCCGCAGCCGGAAAGCCTGCAGGCGGTTCTGCTGACCAGCGCCAATGCCGTCTATGCGCTCGGCCGGGAGCTGGCCGGGCTGCCGGTGTACGCGGTCGGACGCGGCACCGCGCGGGCGGTGCGCCAGCGCGGGGCGACCGATGTGCGGGCGGCGCGCGGCGACTGGCAATCGCTGGTCGAGCGGGTGGTCGAGGAGCTCGATCCGCGGGGCGGCAAACTGCTGCATCTGAGCGGTCGCGAGGTACGCGGCGACATCGCCGGCGAACTCGAACGGGAAGGCTTCAGCTACGAGCGGGTGGTGGTCTACGAGACCGCTCCGCGCGAGGAGATCGGCTCCCGAACCAGACATGCGCTGAGCCGCCGCGCGGTCGGTGCCGTGCTGCTCTATTCGCCGCGTACCGCCGCCACCTTCGCGAGGCTGGTACGGGACAGCGGCCTCGAAGCAGGGCTCGAGGGGGTGCTCTGCGTCTGTCTGAGCGAGGCGGTGGCGGAAGAGGTGACCGACCTTTCCTCGCTCGAGATCGTCGTCGCCCGGGAGCGCGACCATACGGCGCTCCTGGACTGCCTTGAAGCGCATATGCCGAGCTGCTAGCGCTTCGGTTCCGATCCGGCCGGGCACGGAGGTGGCCCGTCGGGCGCCTGCGAGATACCACGAACCACCCAACGGAAGGACGGTACGGGAATGGCGCGCAGCCGACAGTCAGGGAGCGCTGGCGGATCCGGAAGAGGGCGGCAGAGCGGGGCGCGGGGCGCGCGAACAGCATCTTCGACCCGCAAACCCGAGGTCGACGCCTCCCCCCCGCAAGACGCGCCTGCCGGGAGAGAGGAGGAGGCCGTACCGGGGAGTGCCGCCGGTCCCGGCGGCAGCGGTGATCCGGTGACGGACTCCGAAGCCGGCAGGACCGCCGCGTCCACGACTCCGAGCGACGCGGCTTCCGCTGCCGAGACCGCCTCCCTCGAGACCGCTCCGATCGGGAGCGGCGCGCCACCGCCGCCTTCCGGACCGGGCTGGTGGCTGCCGCTGCTGGCCGGGCTGGTGGGCGGTGCGGCCGTCGCCCTGATCGTTCTCTACATGGCCCCGCCGGATACGCGGCTGGTGAGCCGGATCGAAGCCGTCGGTACACGTCTCGACAAGCTCGAAAGCGAGATCCCGGATCGGCTCGCCGCCATCGAGGGAAGCAGCCGCGATCTCGGCGGTCGGCTGGAGGAGCTGGCCGGGCAGGTGGCCGCGCTGCGCGAGCGGCTGACATCCCTCGAAACGCTGCCGGAACGTCTCGACGGCCTCGCCGGCGAGGTGGCCGGGCGTGGCGAACGCCTGGCTGCGCTCGAGCGGCGGCTCGCGGAAATCCAGCCCGACCTCGAGACCGTCGGTGCGCTCGGTGATCGTCTCGCCGCCCTCGAAACGCGGATCGAGAAACTGGCCGGCGCGCTGCCCGCCGGCGGACAGACGGCAGGTCCCGCGGCCGATGCGCTGCGCGAGCGGCTGGACGCGCTCGAAGCCCGCGACCGGGAACTGCGGGCGGCACTGGCCAAGCTCGAACAGCGGCTGACCAACGAACTGGGCGGACTCGAGGAGACGCTGGCCCGGCTCGAAGCCGATCGCGAGACCCTGCTCGCCCGCATCGCCGCGCTCCAGGACGGGCTGCGCAAGGCGCGCGAGGATCTCGCGAGCACGGTCGGGGGCTTGGACCAGCGCCTGACCCGGGTGGCCGGCTCGCTCCGGACGCTGGACGACGAGCTCGCGGCCTTCGATCGCCGCCTCACCGCCTTCGGCGAGCGCCTCGGCGAGCTCGACCGCAGCACCGAAAGCCTGGCCGAGCGGGCCGCCGGCCTCGAGGCGCAGCTCGCCACCCTGCGCAGCGCGAGACAGCGGGCGGTGGGGCTGGTGCTCGCCGCCAACAGCCTGTCGCTGGCCACCCTCCAGGGCGGCAGCCTCGCCCAGCCGCTGGCCGACATCGCGGCGTTGGCCGGCGACGACCGGAAGCTGCAGGCCCTGGTGGCGAAGCTCGAGCCCTATGCCGAGTCCGGGGTTCCCACTCTCGCCCGGCTGCGCGAGCGCTTCGCCGCCCTCGCGCCGGCCATGCGCGGTCGCGCCACCGGCGGCGATTCGATGCTGGAAAAGACCCGCAGCAATCTGGAGGCGCTGGTCACCATCCGACGCCGGGGCGAAGCCCTCGATCCCGCCGCGGCGGCGGTCGATCGGGCGCGCAACGCATTGGCGGACGGACGCCTCGCCGACGCCGTGGCGGCGCTCGAGCCGCTGGTCGAAGCCGGTAATGCGGCGGCCCGCGAGTGGGTGGAACTGGCAGAAGCACGGCTGGCGGCGCTGGCGGCGATCGCCGAACTCGACAGATATGTCCGCCGCCTGCTCGTCGATACGCAATCCAAGAGCTGATCCGGGCCCGGATAGATTATGCGCAAACTCATCCTCTTCGTCGTCATTGCCCTGGTTGCCGCGCCGGTCGCGGCCTGGCTCGCCGATCATCCGGGACAGGTCACCATCGCCTGGCTGGATGTCGAGATCCAGACCAGCGTCGGCCTGCTGCTGCTCGCCGTGTTGCTGGTCGCAGCGGCGGCGGTACTTCTGGTGGAGCTGCTGCGATGGCTGTTCGGCCTGCCCCGCCGCCTGCGCGAGCGACGGGCCCAGCACCGTCTGACCCAGGGCTATTCGGCACTCGCCACCGGTCTGGTGGCGGCTGCCGCGGGTGACGTCACGAGTGCCCGCCATTATGTGCGGCGGGCCGAGAAACTGCTGGACGACAAGGTCCCGGCGCTGCTCCTGCTGGAGGCCCAGACCGCCCAGCTCCAGGGCGACGAGACCGAGGCCATCCGCCGTTTCCGCTCCATGCTCCGCAACCCCGACACCGAGCTGCTCGGCCTGCGCGGCCTGCTGGCCCATGCGATGAAGGACGGGGATTACGCGACCGCGCTGGAACTGGCGAAAAAGGCCCACCGCCGCAGCCCGAGCACGCCTTGGGTGGTGAGCACCCTGTTCGACCTGCTGACCCGGGCCGAACAATGGGAGGAAGCATTGGTGATCCTCAACCAGCTCGCCGATCTCAAGCTCGTCACTCCGGAACAGGCCCGGCGACGACGTGCCATCCTGCACCTCATGCTGGCTCGCAAGGCGGTGGCGGCGGAACGTTTCGACGAAGCGCTGCGGCATGCGCGGCGGGCGGTCAAGCTCCATCCGGCGTTCGCGCCGGCGGCGGTCGAGGCGAGCCGCATCGCCGCCCGCATGGGCCGCTTCCGCCTGGCCCGCCGGATCCTCGAGAACGCCTGGCGGCTGGAGCCACATCCCGACCTGGTCGCAGCCTATCTGGAGCTCGGCGATGCGAAGGATCCGGCGGAGCGGTTGCGGCGCGTGGACCGCCTGCGCAGCCTGCAGCCCTTCGATCCGCTCTCCTATGTCGCGCTCGCCGAGGTGCAGATGGCGGCCGGCGATTTCGAAGCCGCCCGACAAGCGCTGGCCCGGGCGCGGGAACTCGGGGCCACGGCCCGTGTCTATCGTCTGCTGGCGGAACTCGAGCGGCGCAGCGGCGGCTCCGAGGCCGAGGTCCAGGAATGGCTGGCCCGGGCCTTCGACGCCCCCGCCGACAAGGCTTGGGTGTGCCAGGACACCGGCGAGCTCCTGCCCGAATGGCGGCCCTTCGGCGTAAGCGGACGTTTCGATGCGGTGCAATGGGACGTGCCCGCCAAACTCGCGGCATTGGAACACGGCCGGGCGCCCACCACATTTCTCGCCCATGCGGGGGAGAGTGCAGCGACGCCTTCCGCCTCTTCCGAGGGAGCCGGCGCCGAACAGGCCAAGCTTCCGCCCGAGCAGCCGGCCGGAACGCGCCCGGTCGAGGCCGGCGGCGAAGCCGAGGAGAGCCCCGCCACGCGTGCAGCCGAGGGCGAACGGGCCGACGGCCGGCAAGCGGGCAAACCCGCGGCCCCGGCCGATGCCGCCTGAATCCTCCGCTGCATTGCCCTTGCTTCGCCCTCGCGCCATGTATTAAGAGCGGCTCGAAAGCAGCCGCGTGCCGCAGTAGCTCAGTCGGTAGAGCAGCGCATTCGTAATGCGCGGGTCGGGGGTTCGAGTCCCTCCTGCGGCACCAGTTCGGCTGCGCAGGAACCTCCGGGCCGGAGCGCACGGCCGTTGCGGATGGTGGTCCGGCGAAATGTGTTCCGGGCCCGTTCTCTCGCCCACGGCCGCATTTGCCGCCTCCCTCGCCGCCGACAGTCCTGGAGCCGCCCATGCCGGTCGACGATCCCGTTCTCCTGCCGCCCGCCGTCATGGCCCGAGTCGACGCGGCGGCGATCGCCGCCGGTACGCCGGGGCCGGTGCTCATGGAGAACGCCGGACGGGCGGTGACCCGGGCGATCACCGCCCGTTTCGCGCCCTGTCCGGTGACCGTTCTCTGCGGACCCGGCAACAACGGTGGAGACGGCTTCGTCGTCGCCCGGCGGCTGCGCGCCGCCGGCTGGCCGGTACGCCTCGCCTGTCTGGTGGCCAGCGACCGGCTGCGCGGTGATGCGGCCTGGGCCGCCGGCCGCTGGAACGGCCCCGTGGAAGCGCTCGCCCCGTCCATCCTGGAGGGTGCCGGGCTGGTGGTCGATGCGCTGTTCGGCGCCGGCCTCTCCCGCGAGATCACCGGTGCCGCCGCGGAGGTGATCGCCGCCGTCGAAACCGCCGGCGTTCCGGTGGTGGCGGTGGACATGCCTTCCGGGGTCGACGGCGCCACCGGCGAGATCCGCGGTATCGCACCCCATGCCCGCCTGACCGTGACCTTCGTGCGCGCCAAACCGGGCCACTATCTGCTTCCGGGACGGCTGCATCGCGGCGATCTGCTGGTCGCCGATATCGGCATCGCCGATCGGTTCGTCCGCGAACAGGAGATCGGCCTCCACCGCAACCAACCCTCACTCTGGCGCCATCTGCTGCGTCGCCGCGGCCCCACCGACCACAAATACCGCTTCGGCCACGCCTACATCCTGGGCGGTCCGGCGGCCACCACCGGCGCGAGCCGCATGGCCGCCGGCGCCGCGCTGCGGATCGGCGCCGGACTGGTCAGCATCGTCTGCGAGGAAGCCGCACTGGCGACCTATGCCGCACACATGACGGCGGTGATGACCAAGCCCTATGCCGACGAGGCCGCCCTCGCCCGCCTGCTGGCCGATGCCCGGGTGACCGCCGCACTCTACGGTCCCGGCGCCGGGGTCACGCCGACCACCCGGCGGCGCACCGAGCTGCTGCTGGAGACCGGTCGGCCGACGGTGCTCGATGCCGATGCGCTGACGGTGTTCCAGGACGATCCGCGAGCCCTGTTCGCGCGCCTCGGCGGGCATTGCGTGCTGACCCCGCACGACGGCGAATACGGACGATTGTTCGGTCATCGCGGCAGCCGCCTCGAGCGCGCCCTCGCGGCCGCAGCGGAGAGCGGAGCCGTCGTTCTGCTCAAGGGGGGCGACACGGTGGTGGCCGAGCCCGGCGGCGGCGCCACCCTGCTCGCCGATGCCCCGCCCGAACTGGCCACCGCCGGCAGCGGTGACGTGCTGGCGGGCCTCGTCACCGGTCTCCTCGCCCAGGGGCTGCCGGCCTTCGCCGCGGCCAGCGCGGCCGTCTGGATCCATGCAGAGGCGGCACGTCGGGCGGGCGGCCTGCTGACCGCCGAGGATCTGCTGCCACCCCTTCCCCGGGTGATGGACGATCTGCTGCCCCGGCCGGCCGCGGCAGCGCCATGAGGCTCTCCCGCGAAATGCTCCGGACCGTACCCCGGGGCCATTGACGTGGCGCTTTGAACCTTTGGAACTTTTTACTTCCTCGTGTAGTGAGAACGCGGCTGTCGAGCGCGGAAGCGGACCGTCGGAGACGGCCCGTGGCGTGACGGGAGACGCTGCGAGCGGGTGGTTGATGGGCCTTACGATGGGTTGTGCGAGGCGAACGGGGCGGGGCGGCGGTGCTTGACGAGCTCGCACTGGCGGCAGTGCTGGATACTGCCGACCGGGCTGCGGTGGTGATCCGCCATCGCGAGGGGGTGACCCGAGGCCTCGAGATCGCCCATGTCAACCGCTGTTTTCAGACGCTGTTCGGCTACGAACCGCGGCAGGTGATCGGGCGTTCCGTCCGTCTGCTCCGCGCGCCCCGGACGCCGCGGGAAACCCTGGCGACGTTGCAGGCGGCCTGCCAGACCGCCACCCCCTTCCAGGACCGCTGCCCGCTGCGAACCGCCGAGGGCCGCTGCATCGACTGCCACATTCGTGGCATGCCGCTGGCCGTCAACAATGGGCTTTACGTGCTGTGGATCGAGCCGGCGGCCCGGGCCGTGGCGACCCCGCCGGAGCAGGGCTCGGGGGAGCTGGCCGAGCTCGGCGGTCTGACGCGCGATTATCTCTATCTCCTCGTGGTCGAGCCCGACTGCACGATGCGTCTCGGCTGGTGCGATCCGCGGCTCGCCCGGCTGCTGGGCGAAGCACGGCTGGAGCGCCTCGCCGATCTCCTCGCGCATGTACCGCACGAGGATCTCGAAGTGCTGCGGCTCAAGCACCAGACCCTGCTGCGCGGCGAGCAAATCGAGGTCCGCTACCGGCTGCGCGATGCTTCGGGAGAACTGGTGGAGGTTACCGACACCGCCCGCCCGCGCAACGATGCGCGCGGTCTGGTGACCGCCATTCTCGGGGCCATCGATGTGACGTCCCGCACCGGCCGCCCGGGCGAGCAACAACGGGGGCTCAGTCACCCCGCCGCCCTGATCAGCCGCGTGCTGCACAGTCTGGTGCTGGTGCTCGATGTCAGCGGCACCATCACCTGGGTCAGCCCGGAGCCGGCCACCGCCCTGGCCGATGCCCTGCGAGCCGCCGCCGGCGAGGATCTCGGTCGCGTGCTGCCGCCGGACATCGCCGACGCCTGGCTCGATGCGGTGGAGCAGGCGATCCATGCCAACGAACGGGTGACTCTCGAGACGACCGTACAGGTCGACGCCCGCGACGGTACCCTGCGGCTCACCGTGACCCCGCTGGACAAAAGCCACGCGCTGGTGCTGGTGCGACCGCTGGAGCGGGAGACCCTGCCCGCCCTGCAGGAAGCGCGGGCCACCTATCACCCCGAGCCGGTGATCCTGCGTCCCGGCGGCGACGCCTGGCTGGATGCGGTGCTCGAAGCGGTGGCCGACGGGGTGATCGCGGTCGACGAGGAGGGGCTCATTCGCCGCGTCAACCGGGCAGCCCAGGTGATCTTCGGTTTCGCCGAGGGCAATGTCCTCGGTCGCCCGCTGGACATGCTGCTGAGCTCGGGCACCGATCGGCCGCTGGAGTTCCGCCGCCTCCTCGAAGAGGTTCGCGACGAGCCGCAGGGCTATGCCGAAGTGCTGGGCCGCCGCCACGACGGCGAAGTGATCCCGCTCGAGATCTTCATCGTCCATATCGAGGTGCCGCCCGGCGGCTATGTACTGACGGTGCGCGACATCACCGTGCGCCGCCAGACCGAGGAGGCGATCCGGGCGTTGGCCTATTACGATGCGCTGACGGCATTGCCCAACCGTCTGCTGTTCCTCGATCGCCTCGGCCATGCCATCGAGCGGGCGCGCCGCCAGCGGCAGATGCTGGCGGTGATGCTGGTCGATCTCGACCGCTTCAAGCTGATCAACGATTCGCTCGGCCTGCAGCTCGGCGATCTGGTACTCAAGGCGGTGGCCGAACGGCTGCTGCACACCCTCAGAAAGAGCGACACCGTGGCCCGGCTCGGCGGCGACGAGTTCATGGTGCTGCTGCACGGGGTCAACAGCGCCGAAGCCGCGGCCCGTGTCGCCCAGAAGCTGCTCGACTGCCTCAAGCCGCCCTTTACCGTCAACGACCACGAGCTCAGCACCGGTGCCTGTGTGGGCATCGCCATGTTCCCCCATGACGGGACCGACCCCGACACTCTGATCAAGAATGCCGATACCGCCCTGTCCCGGGCCAAGGAGCAGGGACGCAACCATTACCAGTTCTATACCACCGACATGAACGCCGCCGCCTTCGAGCGGCTGATGCTCGAAGGCCGCCTGCGCAAGGCGCTGAGTCAGCAGGAGTTCGTGATCTACTACCAGCCGCAGGTGAGCCTCGAGACCGGCCGCGTCGTCGCCGTCGAGGCGCTCCTGCGCTGGTTCCATCCCGACCACGGCATGGTGCCACCGTCGGAATTCATCCCACTCGCCGAAGAGACCGGGCTGATCGTGCCGATCGGCGAATGGGTACTGGAGACCGCCTGCGCCCAGGTCAGAACCTGGCACGAGCACGGCTTCGGCGATCTGCGCCTCGCCGTGAATCTTTCCGCCCGGCAGTTCCAGCAGCGCGACCTGCCGGCCAAGATCGCGTCCTTGACCGAGAGGCTGGGCTTTCCCACCGATCGGCTGGAACTGGAGCTCACGGAGAGCGTGGTGATGCGGGATGCCGCCGAAAGCACCCGTAAGCTGCGCGACATCACCGCTCTCGGCGTTCATCTCGCGGTCGACGATTTCGGTACCGGCTATTCCTCGCTCGGCTATCTGCGCAACTTCCCCATCCGTTCCCTCAAGATCGACCGCTCCTTCGTCCACGATATCGGCCACGACCGCACCAGCGCCGCCCTGGCCAAGGCGATCGTGGCGTTGGGCACGAGCCTGCAGCTCAAGGTGGTGGCGGAAGGGGTGGAAACGCGCGAACAGCTCATGCTGCTGCGGGGCTTCGGCTGTCACGAGATCCAGGGCTTCCTGTTCAGCCGACCGCTGCCGGCGGCCGAACTGTTCGCGCTCCTGCGCGAAGGCCGCAGGCTCTCCCTCGACTAGCCTTCGGTGGCGGCAGCGCGGGGCGGCTTCTGCATGTGGCAGCGGCCGATCGAGCCTTGGGCGCAGATGCTCTTGCCGTCGACCCAGCGCGCACCCGAAAGATCGGCCCGCAAAAGATCGGCCCCATCGAGGCGGGCGCCGGTCAGATCGGCGTTGCGCAGGATGGTCTGGTAGAGCTTGGCGTCACGCAGGTCGGCGTCGCGCAGGCTGGCCCCGGTGAGATCGGCGCTGGTCAGATCGGCCCGGATCAGCCGCGCCCCATCGAGGACGATATCGACCATCCTGGCGGAAACGAACTTGGCCCGGCGGGCGTCCACATCGCGCAGCACCGAGCCGCTGAGATCCGCCCGCTTGAACGAGGAATCGCGGAGCACCGCGCCGGTCAGATCGACATTCGTGAGATCGGCGCCGTCCATCATGCAGCGCCGCCATTCCACTCCCGCCTGGGCGAAATCGGCGCATTCCGCACGCACCTCGCCGGCAGTCGCGAGCAGAGCAACGACCAGACCCGCGAAGGCGGCGAACCGGATCCGAGAGGATGAACGGGCGGGGCGGGTCTGGGTCATGCATTGCAGATTAGCGCGGCGCGGCGGCGGCACAAGGGAGAGCGGGTGCGAACTCACCCCTCGCCCACCGCCGGCTCGTCGCGGATCTCGGCCTCGAACACCGCCGCGAACTGGCGTCTGAGAGCAGCATCGACGGTATCGACGCTGGCCTCCACCCCGAGCGCGGCCATCGAGGTGACCGGAAACTGACCGAGACCGCAGGGCACGATGCCGCGGAAATGGGAGAGGTCGGGATCGATGTTGAGGCTCACCCCGTGATAGGTCACCCAGCGCCGTACCCGCACTCCCAACGCCGCGATCTTGCCCTCGCCGCCGCCGGGCAGGGTCACCCAGATGCCGACCCGGCCCTCGCGCCGTTCGCCACGGATGCCGAACTCGGCGAGGGTGCCGATCAGCCAGCTCTCGAGCATCCGTACGAAGCGCCGCAGATCGCGCCCGCGCCGCCCGAGATCGAGCATCACATAGCCGACGCGCTGGCCGGGACCGTGATAGGTGAATTTGCCGCCACGCCCGACCGCATAGACCGGAAAGCGCGCTTCCAGGAGATCCTCGGGCCGGGCACTGGTACCGGCGGTGTAGACCGGCGGGTGTTCCAGCAGCCAGACCATCTCCTCCGCCTCACCGCTGCGGATCTCGGCGACCCGCTGCTCCATGAAGGCCAACGCCTGCGGATAATCCACGGGCGAGCTGCTGCGTCGCCACCGCACGGGGCCGGCTTCGTCCTGGAACCGCATCTTGAAACCGCTCCTGCCTTTTGCTACCTGCATGGCCGTCCGTGATGACTAGTGCGGTCGTGGCGGAATTGGTAGACGCGCCAGCTTGAGGGGCTGGTGGGGGCAACCCCGTGGAAGTTCGAGTCTTCTCGACCGCACCAAATCCCCACATCGCCGTCCCCGCCTTCCACGACCGACCGGTTTCACGACGCAGCACGAACGCACTTGCCGCCGGCTGCAACGGGGGGTTGACTGGCCCGGAGCGCTGCGAGCAGGGAGAGCACCATGTCCGACCGCCTCCGCGACGATGCCCTCGACTTCCATCGCCGCCCCCGGCCCGGCAAGCTCGCAGTCGTGGCCACCAAGCCGCTGGCCACCCAGCGCGACCTCTCCCTCGCCTATTCCCCCGGCGTGGCCGCCGCCTGCGAGGCCATCGTCGAGGATCCGGGTCGGGTCGCCGAGCTCACCGTCCGCGCCAATCTCGTGGCCATCGTCACCAACGGCACGGCGGTGCTGGGCCTCGGCGCCATCGGCCCGCTGGCGGCCAAGCCGGTGATGGAGGGCAAGGCCGTCCTGTTCAAGAAGTTCGCCGGCATCGACGCCTTCGACCTGGAACTCGAGGTCACCGATGTCGACCGGTTCGTGGAGATCGTGACCGCGCTCGAGCCCACCTTCGGAGCGATCAATCTCGAGGACATCAAGGCTCCCGAATGTTTCGAGGTCGAGCGCCGGCTGCGCGAGCGCATGCGCATCCCGGTCTTCCACGACGACCAGCACGGCACCGCCATCATCGTCGCGGCGGCGATCGTCAACGCCCTGCATCTGACGGGCCGCTCGATCGAAACGGTGCGGCTGGTCACCAGCGGCGCCGGAGCGGCCGCCCTCGCCTGCCTCGATCTGCTGGTGACACTCGGTCTTCCCCGGGAGAACATCATCGCCACCGACATCGAAGGAGTGGTCTACGAGGGCCGCGCGAAGCTGATGGATCCCTGGAAGGCCCGCTACGCGCAGAAAACGGAAATGCGCACCTTGGCCGAGGCCGTCCGCGGCGCCGACATCTTCCTCGGCCTGTCCGCTCCGGGCGTGCTCGCGCCGGAGATGGTGGCGACCATGGCCGAGCGGCCGATCATCCTGGCCCTCGCCAATCCGGTACCGGAGATCATGCCGGAAGCGGCCCGCAAGGTCCGCCCCGATGCGATCATCGCCACCGGCCGCAGCGATTATCCCAACCAGGTCAACAACGTCCTCTGCTTCCCCTTCATTTTCCGGGGTGCCCTCGATTGCGGCGCGACCACCATCAACGATGCCATGAAACGGGCCTGCGTCGAGGCCCTCGCCGGGCTCGCCCGCAAGACCACGCCCGACACGGTGGCCGCCGCCTACGGGCTCGAAAGCCTCTCCTTCGGTCCCGAATATCTGATCCCCAAACCCTTCGATCCGCGGTTGATCACCGAGATCCCGCCGGCGGTCGCACGGGCGGCGATGGATTCGGGGGTGGCCACGCGGCCCATCGCCGATCTCGAGGAATATCGCAACCGGCTGAGCCAGCGCGTCTTCAAGTCGGGCTTCCTGATGAAACCCCTGTTCGAACGCGCCCGGCAACGGCCGCAGCGGGTGGTGTACGCCGATGGCGAGGAGGAACGCATCCTGCGGGCGGTCCAGGTGGTGGTCGAGGAAGGCCTCGCCCGTCCGATCCTGATCGGCCGTCCCGATGTCGTGCGCATGCGCATCGAGCGCTACGGCCTCACCATCCGGCCGGAGGTCGATTTCGAACTCTGCAACCCGGACAGCGACCCCCGCTACAACGACTATGTCGCCTTCTATTTCGAGCGCATGGGGCGGCGCGGGGTGACCCCGCAGATGGCGCGCGAGATCGTCCGCACCCGTCGCACCGTGATCGGCGCCATCATGGTCGGCCGCGGCGAGGCGGATGCGCTGATCGCCGGTCCGGTAGGGGTGTTCGAAAGCCACCTCAAGCACATCACCGGGGTGCTCGGGATGCGCGAGCGGATGCGCGAGGCCTCGACCCTGCACGCGCTGGTGCTCGATCGGGGGGTGGTGTTCCTGGCCGACACCTATGTCAGCTACGATCCCTGTGCGGAGGACATCGCCGAGACCACCCTGGCGGCCGCCGAGATCGTCCGCCGCTTCGGCATCGCCCCCAAGGTGGCGCTGGTCTCGCACAGCAATTTCGGCAGCCGCGACACTCCCTCCTCGATCAAGATGCGGGAGGCGCTGCGCCTCATCCGCCGTCTCGCCCCCGAGCTCGAGGTCGACGGCGAGATGCATGCCGATGCCGCCCTTTCCGAGAGCGTGCGCCAGCGCATCCTGCCCACCTCCACCCTGAAAGGAGCCGCCAACCTCCTCGTCCTGCCCGGCCTCGATGCCGCGAACATCGCATACAATCTGGTGAAGGCGGTGACCGGCGTGGTCTCGGTCGGCCCGATGCTCATCGGGCCTTCCCAGCCGGCCCATATCGTCACCCCCTCCATCACCACCCGCGGCATCGTCAACATGACCACCGTGGCCTGCGTCGACGCTCTCGTCCGCGGCCGCGGTGCAGTGGGCTGAAACGGTGACCGAGGCCGCCTTCGAGGACCGCGAACAGGCCCAGCTCGTCGTCACCGATGCGCTGGTGAGCGAGGTCCGCCAGGCCCTCGAGAGCGGCAATCTCGATCTCGCGGCGGCCCTGGCGCGGCCGCTGCACGCCGCCGATCTCGCCGATCTCATCCAGCTCCTGGAACCCGAGGAACGGCTGCGGCTGGTGACCGCCCTCGGCCCGGACATGGATCCGGACACTTTCAGCTATCTCGACGAGACGGTGCGCGACGAACTCCTCGAGGTGCTGGGGCCGGAGCGCGCCGGCGAGATCGTCGCCGAGCTCCAGACCGATGACGCGGTCGACATCATCGAGGAGCTCGACGAGGAGGAGCAGCGCGAGATCCTCGAACGGCTGCCGATGCCCGAGCGCATCGCCGTCGAGGAACAGCTCTCCTATCCCGAGGATTCCGCCGGCCGTCTCATGCAGCGGGAGTTCGTGGCGGTTCCCGAATACTGGCTGGTCGGCCAGACCATCGACTACATGCGGGCCACCCCCGGACTTCCCGACGAGTTCTACGACATCTTCATCGTCGATCCGCGTATGCGGCCGGTGGGCGGGGTACCGGTGAGCCGGGTGCTCCGGAGCCGCCGCACGGTGCCGATCCGCGAGCTCAAGCTCAAGGAGCTGCGCCTCATCCCCGCGACCATGGACCAGGAGGAAGTGGCCTTCCTGTTCCGCCAGTACGGTCTGGTCTCGGCGCCGGTGGTCGATGCCGAGGGCCGTCTGATCGGCGTCATCACCGTCGACGATGTGGTCGACGTCATCCAGGAGGAGGCCGAGGACGACATCCTCAAGTTGGGTGGCGTCACCGAGACCGACGTCTTCGCGCGGCCGCTGGAGACGGTGAAACGGCGTGCACCCTGGCTGGCCGTCAATCTGGCGACGGCGATCCTCGCCTCGCTGGTGATCGCCATGTTCGAGGAGGCCATCGCCCGTCTCGTCGCACTCGCCGTGCTGATGCCGATCGTTGCCTCCATGGGCGGCAATGCCGGCACCCAGACCCTGACCGTGGCCGTGCGATCCCTGGCGGTGCGCGAGCTCACCCCGGCCAACGCCGCCCGGGTGATCATCAAGGAGCTGCTGGTGGGAACCATCAATGGTCTGGTGTTCCTGCTGGTAGGGGCGGCGGTAGCCCTGCTGTGGTTCGGCGATCCCACTCTGGCGCTCGTTTTCGGCATCGCCATGCTGATCAATCTCACCACCGCGGCTTTCGCCGGGGTGGTCGTCCCCCTCCTCTTCCATCGGCTCGGCCTCGATCCGGCGGTGGCCTCCGGGGTGTTCGTCACCACCGTCACCGACGTCGTCGGATTCTTTGCCTTTCTCGGCCTGGCCGGCTACTTCCTCACCTGAAAACCGAAGCTGGCGCGCGCCACACGGGAGGAGCAAGGCACATGGTCCTGGCCAATACCCCGGCCCTCGATTTCGATCTCGGCGAGACCGCCGAGGCCATCCGCGAGGCGGTCGCCGATTTCGCGACGGAGGAGATCGCCCCGCGCGCCGAGGAGATCGACCGCAGCAACCGCTTTCCGCGCGATCTGTGGCCGAAACTCGGTGCGCTCGGCCTTCTCGGGATCACCGTCGAGGAAGAATACGGTGGGGCCGGCCTCGGATATCTCGAGCATGTGCTGGCGATGGAGGAAGTGAGCCGGGCATCGGCCTCGGTCGGCCTGTCCTACGGCGCCCATTCCAATCTCTGCGTCAACCAGATCCGCCTCCACGGGAGCGATGCCCAGAAGCGCCGGTATCTGCCGAAGCTCATTTCCGGCGAGCATGTCGGTGCGCTGGCGATGTCCGAGCCCGGTGCCGGATCCGATGTGGTTTCCATGCGTACCCGGGCCGAACGCCGCGGCGACCGGTTCGTCCTCAACGGCAACAAGATGTGGATCACCAACGGCCCCGAGGCGGATGTGCTGGTGGTCTACGCCAAGACCGACCCCGAGGGCGGCTCCCGCGGCATCACCGCCTTTCTGGTGGAGAAGGGCTTTCCCGGCTTTTCCACCGCCCAGAAGCTGGACAAGCTCGGGATGCGTGGGTCCGACACCTGCGAGCTGCTGTTCGAGGACTGCGAAGTGCCGGCGGAGAACGTGCTGGGCGAAGTGAACGGCGGGGTGCGGGTGCTGATGGGCGGTCTCGACTACGAGCGGCTGGTGCTGACCGGCGGGCCGCTCGGCATCATGCGCGCCTGCCTCGATCTGGTTCTTCCCTATGTCCATGAACGGCATCAATTCGGCCGGCCGATCGGCAGCTTCCAGCTCATGCAGGGAAAGATCGCCGACATGTACACGGCGATGAACGCCGCCCGCGCCTACGCTTACACCTGCGCCAAGGCCGCGGACCGCGGCCGCATCACGCGTCAGGATGCCGCCGCCTGCCTGCTGTTCGCCGCCGAGCGGGCGACCGCGCTGGCGCTGGAGGCGATCCAGGCCCTCGGCGGCAACGGCTACATCAACGACTATCCGGCCGGACGGCTGCTGCGCGATGCCAAGCTCTACGAGATCGGCGCCGGCACCAGCGAGATCCGACGCATGCTGATCGGCCGCGAACTGTTCCGGATCACGAGCTGAGACCTCGCCGATGCCCCAGCCCATCCTGTTCTATTTCGAATTCGCCAGCCCCTACGGATATCTCGCCAGCATCCAGATCGACGACATCGCCTCGCGTTACGGCCGGGAGGCGATGTGGAAGCCGATCATGCTGGGCGCGGCCCTCAAGCGCACCGGCAGCCAACCCCTGGCCCACGTTCCCATCAAGAAGGACTATTTCCTCCACGACATCCAGCGCTGCGCCCGGCTCCTGGACGTGCCGCTGCGTCTGCCGCCGGTGATGCCCATGAACTCGCTGGCGGCGAGCCGTGCCTTCTGGTGGCTGCAGGACCGCAATCCCTGTCTCGCCAAGCGCCTCGCCCGTGCCCTCTATCGGGCGCATTGGGGCGAAGGGCGCGATCTCTCGGCCCCCGAACAGGTGGCGGAGGTGGCGGCGACGCTGGGCATCGATTCGGAGGAGCTCATCGCCGCGGTACAGGATCCGGCGGTCAAGGCGCGGCTCCGCGAGGAAACCGAGGCCTCTCTCGAGCTCGGGGTGTTCGGCTCGCCCTTCGTGATCGTCGATGGCGAGCCCTTCTGGGGTGCGGACCGGCTCGAGCAGATGGAACGCTGGCTGGCGACCGGCGGCTGGTAGGCCATGACCGTCCTCACGAGTCGCGTCAACACCCGGAGCGATACCTTCCGCAGGCGTCTCGCCCACAACCGGGCGCTGGTCGAGGAGCTGCGCGAGAAGGTCGCGCGTGCCGCCGTCGGTGGCGGCGAACGGGCGAGGCAACGCCATCTCGCCCGCGGCAAGCTGCTGCCCCGCCAGCGCGTCGAACTGCTGCTCGATCCCGGCTCCCCCTTTCTGGAACTCTCTCCGCTCGCCGCCTACGGCATGTACGGCGACGAGGTGCCGGGGGCGGGGCTCGTCACCGGCATCGGCCGGGTTTCGGGCCGGGAATGCGTGATCATCGCCAACGATGCCACGGTCAAGGGCGGCACCTACTACCCGATGACCGTGAAAAAGCATCTCCGCGCCCAGGAGATCGCCCGCCAGAACCGCCTGCCCTGCATCTATCTCGTCGATTCCGGCGGCGCCAATCTGCCGCATCAGGACGAGGTGTTTCCCGACCGCGACCATTTCGGCCGTATCTTTTACAACCAGGCCACCATGTCGGCCGAGGGGATCCCCCAGATCGCCGTGGTCATGGGCTCCTGCACCGCCGGCGGCGCCTATGTGCCGGCGATGGCGGACGAGACCATCATCGTGCGCGACCAGGGCACGATCTTCCTGGGCGGTCCGCCGCTGGTGAAGGCCGCCACCGGAGAGGTGGTGACGCCGGAGGAGCTCGGCGGCGGCGATGTCCACACCCGCATTTCCGGGGTCGCCGACCATCTCGCCGAGGACGATCGCCACGCGCTGCGGCTGTGTCGCCGGATCCTCGCCGATCTCGGCCCGCCCGAGCGCGCATCCCTGGAGCGCAAGCCGCCCGTGGATCCCCTCTACCCGGCCGAGGAAATCTACGGCCTCCTGCCCGAGGATCTGCGCGAGCCGCTGCCGATCCGAGAGGTCGTCGCCCGGCTGGTGGACGGCTCCGTGTTCCACGAGTTCAAGGCCCGCTACGGGACCACGCTGGTGACCGGCTTTGCGCACATCCTGGGATATCCCGTCGGCATTCTCGCCAACGACGGCATCCTGTTCAGCGAATCGGCCCTCAAGGGCGCCCATTTCATCGAGCTCTGCTGCCAGCGCCGCATTCCGCTGCTGTTCCTGCAGAACATCACCGGTTTCATGGTCGGCAGGAAGTACGAGCATGGCGGTATCGCCCGGGACGGGGCCAAGCTGGTGACGGCGGTGGCCTGCGCCGCCGTGCCCAAGTTCACGGTGATCGTCGGCGGCAGCTTCGGTGCCGGCAACTACGGCATGTGCGGCCGTGCCTTCGCCCCGAGTCTCCTGTGGATGTGGCCCAATGCCCGCATCTCGGTGATGGGCGGGGAACAGGCAGCGAGCGTGCTGGCGCAGGTACGGCGCGATGCCCTCGAGGCGCGGGGCGAGAGCTGGTCGGAAGAGGACGAGGAAGCCTTCAAGGCGCCCATCCGCCAGCAGTACGAGACCCAGGGCCACCCCTACTACGCCACGGCGCGGCTGTGGGACGACGGGGTGATCGATCCCGCCCAGACCCGGACCGCGCTGGCGCTGGGGATCGCCGCTTCCCTCAATGCTCCGATCCCCGAAACCCGCTTCGGCATTTTCCGGATGTGATGCGATGCCCGAATCCCAGATCCTGGTCCACCGACAGGGCCCGATCGCCCGTGTCACCCTCAATCGGCCCGAGGTGCACAACGCCTTCGACGAGCATCTGATCGCCGCCCTCACGGAGCTCTTCGAGGCCTTCGCCGAGGATGGCGATCTGCGCTGCGTGCTCCTGACCGGGGCCGGACGCAGTTTCTCGGCCGGGGCCGATCTTTCCTGGATGCGCCGTACCGCCGAATACAGCGAGGAGGCCAATCTCGAGGATGCGCGGCGCCTCGAGCGCATGCTCCGGACCCTCGACGAGCTGCCCAAGCCGACCATCGCCATGGTCAACGGAGCGGCCATGGGCGGCGGAGTCGGGCTGGTGGCCGCCTGCGATATCGCCATCGCCGCCGAACGGGCGGTGTTCGCCCTCTCGGAAGTGCGTCTCGGGCTCGTTCCGGCGGTGATCTCGCCCTATGTGCTGCGCGCCGTGGGGATTCGGGCGTGCCGTCGCTACTTCCTCACCGGCGAGCGCTTCGATGCCGCCGAGGCCCGTCGCATCGGCCTCCTGCACGAGGTGGTGGCCGAGGCCGAGCTCGAAATCCGCGCCCTCGATATCGCCGAAGCGATCCTCAAGGGGGGGCCCGAGGCGCTGGCCGACGCGAAGTCGCTCATCCGCCTCAGCCAGTCCCTCGAGGGCTCGCTCCTGGGCGAAGCCACCGCCCGCCTGATCGCCCGGCGCCGGGCTTCCGCCGAGGGACGCGAGGGTGTGGCCGCGTTTCTGGAAAAGCGCCCGCCGGCCTGGCGCGGCGGCCGGGAGGGCTGAAGCCGGGATGTTCGAGAGCCTGCTGGTCGCCAACCGCGGAGAGATCGCCTGCCGCATCTTCCGGACCTGCGAGCGGCTGGGGATCCGCAGAATCGCCGTGTTTTCCGATGCCGACGCCGATGCCGCCCATGTCCGCATGGCCGACGAGGCGGTACGTCTCGGCCCCGCCCCGGCAACCGAAAGCTATCTGCGCATCGACCGCCTGCTCGATGCGGCACGGCGTACCGGTGCCGTGGCGATCCATCCCGGTTACGGCTTTCTCGCCGAAAACGCCGATTTCGCAGAGGCGGTACGGGAGGCCGGCCTGGTGTTCGTCGGTCCCCCGCCCGAGGTGATGCGGCGGCTGGGCAGCAAGGACAGCGCCAAGCGTATCGCCGAGCAGGCGGGCGTGCCGCTGGTGCCGGGCTATCATGGAGAGGCCCGGGACGATGCGCTGCTCGCCGCGCGCGCCCGCGAGATCGGTTTCCCCCTGCTGGTCAAGGCGGCCGCGGGCGGCGGCGGCAAGGGCATGCGCAAGGTGGAGAGCGAGGCCGGGTTCGCCGAAGCGCTCGCCGCCTGCCGGCGGGAGGCGCTGGCCGCTTTCGGTGACGACCGGGTGATCCTGGAGCGCTGGATCGAGCGGCCGCGCCATGTCGAGATCCAGATCTTCGCCGATGGCCACGGCCGCTGTGTCCATCTCTTCGAGCGCGACTGCACGGTCCAGCGGCGCCATCAGAAGATCCTCGAGGAAGCGCCCGCGCCGGCGCTTCCGGGGGATGTGCGGGCCGAGATGTGCGAGGCGGCGGTACGGCTGGCGATCGCCGCCGACTACCGCAACGCCGGCACCGTCGAGTTCCTGCTCGATCGAGAGAATCGCTTCCATTTCATCGAGATGAACACCCGTCTTCAGGTCGAGCATCCGGTGACCGAGATGTTCACCGGTACCGATCTCGTCGAATGGCAGCTCATGGTGGCCGCCGGCATGCCGCTGCCGCACACGCAGGAGGAGATCGCCGGTCGCGGCCATGCGTTCGAGGCCCGCCTCTATGCCGAGGATCCGGCCCGGGATTTCATGCCCGCGACCGGCCGCATCAGCCGCCTCGCCCTGCCCCTCGGACTCGAAGGCGTGCGGGTGGAAACCGGAATCGCCGAGGGTGATGCGGTGACCTCCCACTACGACCCGATGCTCGCCAAGATCGTCGCCTGGGGTGGCGAACGCGAGCTGGCCCTGGCGCGGCTGGCCCGCGCCCTCGATGCCTGCGCGGTCGACGGTCCGGCGACCAATCTCGATTTCCTGCGCCGTCTCTGCCGCGAGCCCGCGCTGCAGCGGGCGGAGATCGATACCGGCTGGCTGGACGGGGTGCTGCCGGGTCTGCTGCCTGGGCGCGAGGAGGAGGATGCCCGGCTCCTGACCCATGCCGCGCTCGCGGTGATCGCCGAGCGCCTCGCGGCCGCCGGGAACCCTTCGCCCTTCGCCCGTCGCGACGGGTTCCGCCTCAACGGTCCGGCCCGTCAGACCGTCGCCTTCCTGGTCGGCGACCGTCCCGTCGAGATCACTGCCGAGGCCGAGGCCGGCGGCTGGCGGTTGACGGGCGCCGGCACCGGGCTGTTCGCCCGCTGCGGGCGCCTCGACGAGCGCCGCTACTGGGTCGAGCGCGAAGGGCTGCGGCGGGTGTTCTTCGCCACCATCGACGCGCAGGGCGTGGCGCTGGTGGTGGAAGGCCGGAGCGCCCGTTTCGGCTTTGCCAGCCTCGGCGACCGGCCGGGCGAGGAAAGCGAGACCGACGATCTCTTCTTGGCGCCGCTGCCCGGCCGGGTGGTGGCGGTCGGCACGAGGGCCGGCGAGCTCGTGGAAAAGGGGACCGTGCTGCTGGTGATCGAGGCCATGAAGATGGAGCAGAAGCTGGAAGCGCCGCGGCGCGGCAGGGTCACGGCGGTGCATGTGGCGGCCGGTGAGCAGGTCGAGGAGGGAACGGTGCTGCTCGATTTCGAACCGGTGGAGGATGCTCCGTGATCCCCGCCGATCCCCTGGCCGGCCTTCCGGGCTCGGTGGAGATCGTCGAGGTCGGTCCCCGCGACGGGCTGCAGAACGAACCCGGCACGGTCGATCTCGAAACCCGCATCGCCCTGATCGAGCGCCTGATCGCGGCCGGTCTTCGGCGGATCGAGGTGGGGGCCTTCGTCTCGCCGAAATCCGTGCCGCAAATGGCGGGCTCCGGCGAGCTCGTGAGGCGGCTGGGCAAGCGCGAGGGCATATGCTTCTCGGCTCTGGTGCCCAACCTGCGGGGGCTCGAAGCGGCGATCGCCGCCGGCGTCGAGGAGATTGCCGTGTTCGGTGCGGCTTCCGAGACCTTCTCGCGAAAGAACATCAACTGCTCGATCGCGGAAAGCCTGGAGCGCTTCCGCCCGGTGGTCCGCGAGGCCCGGGCCCGGGGCATGCGGGTGCGCGGCTATGTTTCCTGCATCGCCGGTTGCCCTTACGAGGGCGAAGTGGCGCCCGCCAAGGTGGTCGAAGTGACCCGCGCCCTCTTCGAAATGGGCTGTTTCGAGGTCTCCCTGGGCGACACCATCGGCACCGGCACGCCGGGACGCATCTCCGGCATCGTCCGGGCCTGCGGTGCCGTGGCGCCGATCGATCGCCTCGGGCTGCATCTGCACGACACCTATGGCCAGGCCCTCGCCAACTGTCTGGCCGGTCTCCTGTGCGGGGTGCGGATCTTCGATGCGAGCATTGCCGGCCTCGGCGGCTGTCCCTAT
>JALSRW010000058.1 GCA_026984595.1 Alphaproteobacteria bacterium | reverse complement strand
GATCTGGCCGCCCACCGCATCCTGGTGAAGCTCGAATCGTTGGGCTTCATCCGCTAGCTCCCGTCGGAGACCGGCGAGGAAGGCGGCGGGTGCTCCTTCGGGCCGACGCACCCCGGACAGCCGGGCGAGCTCCACCGGCAGGATCGAACCGCAGTCCTCGGCACGATTGGCGGCCTTCGGCTCCGCATACCGCGGATGTCGGCTCTGCCGAAGCGATGTTGTCGGGAATGCCAGCCGAGATCCAGCCCCTGCATGTCGAGCGGCGTCCCGCGGAGGGGCGCGGCCGAACGGCCCCTTGCGCCCGGGTGCGGCTTCGCTAAGCAGGCGGCAGAACCGTACGAGATCGAAGGGAGAAGGAGATGCAGGTGCGTCCGCGCCGCAGCGTGCTCTACATGCCGGGCTCCAATCCGCGGGCCCAGGAAAAGGCCAGGACCCTGCCGGTGGACGGTGTCATTCTCGATCTCGAGGATGCCACCGCACCGGATGCCAAGGTCGAGGCCCGCGGCATCATCAAGAACACCCTCGAGAACCGCGCCGCCTACGGCAGGCGCGAGCTGGTGGTCCGTGTCAACGGGCTGGATACGCCCTGGGGCTATCGGGATCTGGTGGAGATGGCGGCTGCCGGAGCCGATGCCATTCTCCTCCCCAAGGTCGACAGCGCCGACATGGTACGGCGCTCGGTGGCGGTGCTGGAGGCCAACGGTGCGCCGCCCGATCTCGCCGTCTGGTGCATGCTGGAGACCGCCCGCGGCGTCCTGCATGCCGAGGAGATCGCGGATTCGCACCCGCGCCTTGCCTGCTTCGTGATGGGCACCTCCGATCTCGCGCGCGAGCTCGACTGTGCCCACACGCCGCTGCGCCTGCCCATGCTGACCTCCCTGGGGCTCTGCCTGCTGGCCGCCAAGGCGGCGGGCCTCGCCATTCTCGACGGGGTCTATCTCGATCTGCAGGACGCCGAGGGCTTCGAGGCCTCCTGTGTGCAGGGCCGGGAACTCGGCTTCGACGGCAAGACCCTCATTCATCCGCGGCAGATCGAGGCCGCCAACCGCGCCTTCGCCCCCAGCGAAGAGGAAGTCGCCAAGGCCCGAAAGATCATCGAGGCCTGGCAGGCGGCCAAGGCCGAGGGCAAGGGCGTGGTGGTGGTCGATGGCCGGCTGGTGGAAAATCTGCACGTGGCCATGGCCGAGCGCACCCTCGCCCTGCACGAGGCCATTACGGCCATGGCCGCGGGCTGAGCCGTTGATGCGGGGCGGCGGTCCTAGCCGGCCGCCGCCATCAGCCCCTCGATCTCGGTCACCAGCTCGGCGCTGCTGCGCTGCCGGCAGTAGCCGGTAATTGCGCGCAGGCTGGCCTGCTGGCGTTCCGGCGACAGGGTGGCGCAGCCGTCGGTGACGAGGGTCACCAGATAACCGAGGTCGCAGGCGTCGCGCACCGCGCTCTCGACGCACTGGTCGGTGAGCACGCCACAGATCGCCAGATGCCGGATGCCGAGGTTGCGCAGCACGAAATCGATGTTGGTGGAGACGAACACGCTGGAGGAGGTCTTGGGGATGACGATCTCGTCACCCACCGGCTCCAGTTCGCGTACCACCCGGGCGTCCCAGGAACCGCGCGGCACGTGCAGGCCCGAGATCTTGTAGTCGAGCGAGCGGTCCCGACCGTCGAGAGTGAGGCTCTCGATGACCGTGAAGATGACCTCGATGCCGGCGCGGCGGCAGACCTCCTGAAGGCGGCGGATGGCCGGCAGGGTGGTGGTCTCCAGGGTACGGAAGAAGGAACCGAAGCGTTCGGCCACCGTCTCCGCATCCATTCCCCGGTACTCGCCTCCCTCCCGCCGGCAGCAGTAGTTCTGCATGTCCACCAGCAGAAGCGCACTCCGTCCGAGCACCAGCGGCACCTCGCGGCTGTCCGGCGGACGCGTCACCGGCACCCCTCCGCGAGCTCGGTGACCGCCGGCAACAGCGCCGCGGCCAGCAGCCGGGCCATCCGTCGCTGGCCCTCCATCTCGCGGATCAGATCGTGGCGCACCTCGATCTCCAGGCAGGGCAGGCCGCGCCGTTCGGCGTGAAAGGGCACCGTATAGTCGCTCTCGTCGTCCATCGCATAGGGTTCGTTGTCGGCGACCACCAGCCCCTCCACCCGCCGCAGCCGCTTTCCGACCCGTACCGCCAGCTCGCGGTGGCGGTTGTAGAGCAGACCGACATGCATCGGGCGATGCTCGCCGAGGAACACGGGCGTGAAACTGTGGATGGTGACGAACACGGTCGGCCGTTCCCGGGCCAGCCGCTGCTCGACGATCTCGGCCACCGTCCGGTGGAAAGGCTCGAACACCTCGCGGATCCGCGCCTGGCGCTGGCTCGGGTCGATCCCGACATTGCCCGGCACCGGTGTGTTCTCGCTGGCGGTGACGATGAAACTCTCGACTTCGGGGCGCCGGTTGCAGTCGCAGACCAGGCGCGAATAGGGCTGCAGCACGAGGCAGGCCTCGAGCAGCCGTGCCAGTTCCCGGGACAGGCCGGCGGCACCGATGTCCCAGGCGATATGGCGTTCGCGATCGGCTGCCGCGAGGCCGAGATCGCCGAGCCGCGTCGGGATGCGTCTGCCCGCATGCTCGCACACCAGGAGTACGGGGCCCGCGGCCTCGCGCCGGTAGACGGCGACGGGCGCGGGATCCTCGGCCGTCAGCAGGGTCTGCACATCCTCCATCATATCCTGGCCCGGATTTCTCGAGAGCTGTTCCATATCGTCCAGAAATGAACTCGTCAAAGCAATCTGTACCAAACAATTGAAAGGGAGACGGCCGCTCGCTAGGCTCTGCGCCGGCCGCCGCGGGGCGAAGACGGAAGGGGAGGAGCATGAGCGAAGCAGAGCGCCGCACGATCCTGGAGGTGCGCGGGCTGACCCGCCGCTTCGGTGGCGTGCTGGCGCTCCACGACTACCGGCTCGAGCTGCGGGAAGGCGATCTGCTCGGCCTCATCGGACCCAACGGCGCCGGCAAGACCACCGCCTTCAACCTGCTGAGCGGCGTGTTGCGGCCGACCGCGGGGAGCATCCGCTTCTGCGGCCGCGAGGTGCACGGTCGGCCGACCCATGAAATCGCCCGACTCGGCATCGCCCGGACCTTCCAGAACGTGCGGCTGTTCGGCGATCTCTCGGTGCTGGAGAACGTCATGGCCGGCCTGCACGCCCGCCACGGTGCCGGGCTCCTGGCGACGGTCCTGGGCCTGCCTTCGCTGCGGCGCAGCGAACGGCGGATCGCGGAGCGGGCCCGGGCGGCCCTCGATTTCGTCGGCCTCGGTGCATTGGCCGCAGCACGTGCCCGCGATCTGGCCTATGGTCAGCAGCGTCTGGTGGAGATCGCGCGGGCGATCGCCACCGAACCGCTCCTGCTGCTGCTCGACGAGCCGGCCGCCGGCATGAACCCGAGCGAGACCGATGCGCTCGCCGAGTTGCTGCGGCGCCTGCACGGGGAACTCGGGATCACCCTCCTGGTGGTCGAGCACGACATGCGTCTGGTGATGGGGGTCTGCCGGCGCGTGCAGGTTCTGGAAGGCGGCCGGCTTCTGGCGGAAGGCCGGCCCGAGGAGATCCAGAGCAACCCGGCAGTGATCGCCGCCTATCTCGGCAGTCGCAGGGGAACGCAGCATGCTGTCGCTGGCTGAGCTGGTGGTCGAGCGCGGGGCGACACGGGTGCTGCACGGCATCGATCTCGAGGTTCGCGACGGCGAGATCGTCGCCCTGATCGGTGCCAACGGAGCCGGCAAGACCACCACCCTCCACGCCATCTCCTCGCTGCTTCCGGTCCGTTCGGGGAGCATCACCCTGGCCGACGGCGACGGCGGCACGGTCCGGCTCGACCGCATGTCGGCGCGCGAGGTGGTGGCCCGTGGTGTCGTCCAATGTCCGGAGGGCCGCCAGCTCTTCGCCAGCCTGACGGTGCTGGAGAACCTGCTGCTCGGTGCCTACCGGCGCCGCGACCGCCAGCAGGTGAAGCGCGATCTCGCTCGCATGATCGAGCTCTTTCCGGTGCTCGGCGAGCGTCGCGGTCAGCATGCCGGCTCGCTGTCCGGCGGCGAGCAGATGATGCTGGCGATCGCCCGCGCCCTGATGGCGCAGCCCCGTCTGCTGCTGCTCGACGAGCCTTCTCTGGGCCTCGCCCCGCAGATGGTCGATCGCATCTTCGACACCATCCTCGCGCTCAACGCCGAAGGGGTCACCATGCTGCTGGTCGAACAGAACGCACTGGCGGCGCTGGAGATCGCGCATCGTGCCTATGTCCTGGAGACGGGCCGCATCGTCCAGAGCGGGCCCGGTTCCGCCCTGCTCGACGATCCGCGGGTACGGGCCGCCTATCTGGGGCTCGGCTCGTGAGCGCCTACTATCTCCAGCAGCTCCTCAACGGCCTCATGCTGGGCAGCCTCTACGCCCTGGTGGCGATCGGTTTCTCGATGATCTACGGGATCGTCCGCCTGATCAATTTCGCCCATGGTGATCTGCTGATGGTGGGTGCCTTCACCACCCTCGGTCTGGCCACCACCGGTCTCGCCCCCTGGTGGCTGATCGCCCTGCTGGTTCTGGCCACCGGAGCGCTCTCGGGGATCGTCATCGAGCGGGTGGCGATCCGTCCGATGCGCGGGGCGCCGCAGGTGACCGGTTTCATCGCCACCCTGGCGGTCTCGGTGGTGATCGAGAATGGCGGGCTGATCCTGCTGTCCGGCCAGCCCCGCACCTTTCTCTTTCCGGAGATCATGCGCAGTCGGGTGACGATCGGGCCGGCCAGCATCGCCGCCGTCGATCTCGTCATCATCGGCAGCACCCTGCTGCTCTGCCTCCTGCTGCTGCTGTTCGTGCGCGGCACCCGGATGGGCCGGGCGATGCGGGCGCTGGCCGACAATCTGCTGGCGGCGCGGCTGATGGGGATCGATGTGGATCGCACGATCATGACCGCCTTCGCCATCGGCAGCGCCTTCGCCGCCTTCGCCGGTCTTCTCTGGGGCGGAAGGTTCGGTCAGATCGACCCGCTGATCGGTTTCGCCCCCGGCCTCAAGGCCTTCGTCGCCTGTGTCATCG
>JALSRW010000057.1 GCA_026984595.1 Alphaproteobacteria bacterium | reverse complement strand
GATCGATCCGGCGACCGGCTTCATGCCCCATTACGGTCGCGAGCTGGCGTTCGGGCTGGGGCTTTCGGGCGGCGAGGTGCGCAAGGCGGTGAGCCTGATGAAGGGGCTCTATACCTGCATGGTCGAGCGCGATGCCAGCCTGGTCGAGATCAATCCCTTGGTGGTCACCGGCGAGGGGGAGCTGCTGGCCCTCGACGCCAAGATGAATTTCGACAGCAACGGGCTCTTTCGCCAACCCAAGATCCTCGAGCTGCGCGATCTCGACGAGGAGGATCCGCACGAGATCGAGGCCAGCCGCCACGAGCTCAGCTACATCAAGCTGGACGGCAACATCGGCTGCATGGTCAACGGTGCCGGGCTGGCCATGGCGACCATGGACATCATCAAACTCTACGGTGGCGAGCCCGCGAATTTTCTCGATGTCGGCGGCGGCGCCACCAAGGAGCGGGTGACCGCCGCCTTCCGGCTGCTGCTCTCCGATCCCAATGTCGAGGGGGTGCTGATCAACATCTTCGGCGGCATCATGCGCTGTGATGTGATCGCCGAAGGGGTGGTGGCGGCGGCCCGCGAGGTCAATCTCAACGTGCCGCTGGTGGTCCGGCTGGAGGGCACCAACGTCGAGCTGGGCAAGCGCATCCTCTCGCAGTCCGGACTGCCGATCATCCCCGCCGATGATCTGGCCGATGCCGCCCGCAAGATCGTCAACGCTGTGAAGAAGGCTGCCTGATGTCGATACTCGTCGACGCCGATACCCGGGTCATCTGCCAGGGCTTCACCGGAGCCCAGGGAACCTTCCATTCCGAGCAGGCGATCGCCTACGGCACCCGCATGGTGGGCGGCGTGACCCCGGGCAAGGGCGGATCCACCCATCTCGGGCTGCCGGTGTTCGACACCGTGCGCGAAGCGGTGCGGGAAACCGGGGCCGAGGCCACCGTGATCTATGTGCCGGCTCCCTTCGCCGCCGATGCCATCCTCGAAGCGGTGGAGGCGCGGGTGCCGCTCATCGTCTGCATCACCGAGGGCATCCCGGTGATGGACATGGTCAAGGTGAAGCGGGCGCTGGACGGTTCGGCCTCGCGCCTGATCGGCCCCAATTGTCCGGGCATCATCACTCCCGGTGCCTGCAAGATCGGCATCATGCCCGGCCATATCCACATGCCCGGGAAGATCGGCATCGTCTCCCGCTCCGGCACCCTGACCTACGAGGCGGTGTGGCAAACGACCCAACTCGGGCTCGGCCAGTCCACCTGTGTCGGGATCGGCGGCGATCCGGTCAAGGGCATGGAGTTCATCGAGGTTCTGCAGCTCTTCTTCGAGGATCCGGCGACCGAGGGGATCGTCATGATCGGCGAGATCGGCGGTACCGCGGAGGAGGAGGCGGCATCCTTCATCGCCGCCTCCCCGAAGAAAAAGCCGGTCGCCGGCTTCATCGCCGGGCGGACGGCACCTCCCGGAAGGCGGATGGGGCATGCCGGGGCGATCATCGCCGGCGGCAAGGGGGGCGCCGAGGAGAAGATCCGGGCGATGCGGGAGGCCGGCATCGTGGTGGCGGAGAACCCTGCCGAGATCGGCAAGGCGATGGCCGAGGCGCTGGCGGCGTAGCGGCCGGATGCGCGGAGCCGGGAGGTGCGTTAACCATATCGTAGGAAATTCGCGTTTTTCTCCATGCCGGTGACCCCGGAGGTTGTGGACCATGGCGACGCGTCTCGAGCTCGAACAGACTTCGTTCCTCTACGGGACGAACGCGCCCTTCCTCGAGGAAATGTACGCGCGCTATCTGGCCGATCCCGCCAGCGTCGATCCCGGCTGGCGCACCTTTTTCGACGAGCTGGGAGTCGACAATCGGCGCCTGTTCGAGCGTCTCCAGGAGGCCCGCAGGCCCCATCCGTCGCGAACGGCGGGGACGGCGTCGGGGATCGTCACCGGGGCGGGGCTGCAGGATGCGACGGCCAAGAAGCTGATCCGCGATCACCTCCGGGTGATCATGCTGATCCGCGCCTACCGTGTGCGCGGCCATCTCATCGCCGATCTCGATCCGCTGGGCCTCGCCCGCAACGAGCATCATCCCGAACTCGATCCCCGCACCTACGGTTTCGAGGACGCGGATTTCGAGCGGGAGTTCTATCTGGATTATGTGCTCGGCCTCGAGACCGCGACCCTGCGGAAGATCATGGAGGTGCTGCGCAAGACCTACAGCGGCACGGTCGGGGTCGAGTTCCTGCACATCCAGGATCCGGAGCAGAAGGCCTGGATCCAGGCCAAGATCGAGGGCACGGGTGGTATCTGGGACGCCAGCGCCGAAGAAAAGCGCGAGATCCTCGAGCAGCTCACCGCCACCGAGGCCTTCGAGACCTTTCTCCATCGCAAGTTCCCGGGCACCAAGCGCTTCGGTATCGATGGCGGCGAAAGCACCATCCCGGCGCTGGAGGCGGTGATCCGCACCGCCAGCGAACTCGGTGTCGAGGAAGTGGTGATCGGCATGCCGCATCGCGGCCGGCTCAACGTGCTGGCCAATGTGATGGGCAAGCCCTACGCCGCCATCCTCTCCGAGTTCCAGGGCGAGGCGGTCCGCGATTCGGTGCTCGGCTCGGGCGATGTCAAGTACCATCTCGGTACTTCGACCGACCGCACGATGCCCAGCGGGAACAAGCTGCATCTGTCGTTGACCGCCAACCCCTCCCATCTCGAGGCGGTCGATCCGGTGGTGATGGGCAAGGCCCGCGCCAAGCAGCGCCAGCGCGGCGATGTCGAGCGCTCGCGGGTGATGGGGCTGTTGCTCCATGGCGACGCCGCCTTCATCGGACAGGGAGTGGTGCACGAATGCCTGGAGATGTCGGAGCTCAAGGGCTACCGCATCGGCGGCACGGTGCATCTGATCATCAACAACCAGATCGGCTTCACCACCAGCCCGGCCCAGGCGCGCAGTTCGCCCTATCCGTCGGATGTGGCGCGCGGTGTGCAGTGCCCGGTGTTCCACGTCAATGGCGACGATCCCATCGCCGTCATCCAGGTCGCCAAGTTGGCTACCGAGTTCCGCCAGCGCTTCAAGAAGGACGTGGTCATCGACATGTGGTGCTACCGGCGCCACGGTCACAACGAGAGCGACGAGCCCTCCTTCACCCAGCCGATCATGTACAAGACCATCGCCCGTCATCCGACGGTGCGGCAGATCTACGCCCAGCGGCTGGAGCGGGAAGGGCTGATCCGGCCGGGCGAGGCGGAAGAGATGCTGGAGGATTTCCGCCGGCGGCTCGAGGCGGCGCACGAGGCCTCGCGCAACTACCGCTCCAACCAGGCCGACTGGTTGCAGGGGGCCTGGAAGGGTTTGCGGGCGGCACCGCTGACCTATGTGCGTGGTGCCACGGCCACCGAGCTCGACCGGCTGCGCGAACTCGGCCGCCGCATGACCACATTGCCCGAGACCCTCGATGTACACCCGCGGCTGCGGCGGGTCATCAACCAGCGGCGCAAGGCGATCGAGAGCGGTGAGCGCATCGACTGGGCGACTGCCGAGCATCTGGCCTTCGCCACTCTCCTGGTGGAGGGATTCCCGGTGCGCCTGTCGGGAGAGGATGTCGGTCGCGGTACCTTCTCGCAGCGTCATGCGGTGATCGTCGACCAGACCACCGAGGAGCACTATATCCCGCTCGCCCATCTGGCGCCCGACCAGGCCAGCGTGGAGATCGTCGACAGCATGCTGTCGGAGGAGGGCGTACTCGGCTTCGAGTACGGCTATTCGCTGGCCGATCCCAACGCTCTGACCGTCTGGGAAGCGCAGTTCGGGGATTTCGCCAACGGTGCGCAGGTCTATTTCGACCAGTTCATCAGCTCCGGCGAGGCCAAATGGCTGCGCATGTCGGGGTTGGTCTGCTTCCTGCCGCATGGCTACGAGGGGCAGGGACCGGAGCACAGCTCGGCGCGGCCGGAGCGGTTCCTGCAGCTCTATGCGGAGCACAATCTCCAGGTCGTCAACTGTACGACGCCGGCCAACTTCTTCCATGTTCTCCGGCGCCAGCTGCATCGCGATTTCCGCAAGCCGCTCATCTGTCTGACGCCGAAATCGCTGCTCCGCCATCGCCGCTGTGTCTCGGCGCTGGCCGACATGGCACCGGGAACCAGCTTCCATCGGGTGATGTACGAGGAGCCGCCGAGCGAGAGCGATGCCGCCGTCGAGCGGGTGATCATGTGCAGCGGCAAGATCTTCTACGAGCTCCAGCAGGCCCGCGACGAACGGGCGCTGGGCGGCAAGGTGGCACTCGTGCGGCTCGAGCAGCTCGCACCGTTCCCGGAAGAAGCGCTGACCGAGGAGCTGGCCCGTTATCCGCGGGCGGCCACCTATGTCTGGTGCCAGGAGGAGCCGCGCAACATGGGTGCCTGGTTCTTCGTCGCCCCGCGCATCGAGAATCTGCTGGAAGCGCTGGGCAAGGAGCAGCGGCGGCTGTCCTATGCCGGCCGCCGGCCGAGCGCTTCGACGGCCACCGGTTACTACGCCCAGCACGAACACGAGCAACGGCAGCTCATCGAGGAGGCTTTCACCCGACCGGCCGGCTACCGCTCAGGAGAGGACGAGCAATGACTGTCGAAATCCGCGTTCCCACCCTCGGCGAGTCGGTCACCGAAGCGACCATCTCGCGCTGGCTGAAAAAGCCCGGCGAAACGGTGGCCCGCGACGAGCCGGTGGTGGAGGTGGAGACCGACAAGGTGAGCCTCGAGATCCCCGCTCCCGCGGCCGGCCGATTGGCCGAGATCCTGGCCGAGGAGGGAGCCGATGTCGAGGTCGGGAAGGTGATCGGCCACATCGAAGAAGGGGCGGCGGCGGCTCCGCCGACCGAAGCGCCGGCGGCGGCACCGGCGCGGACCACGGCGGAGGAATCGGCTTCCGCCACACCGGCGGGGGTCGGTCCGGCGGCCCGCAAGCTGGCCGCCGAAAAGGGCGTCGATCTGACGACGGTGGCCGGCACCGGGCCCAAGGGGAACATCACCAAGGCCGATGTCGATCGGGTGGCGGCCGGGATTTCCCCGCCTCCGGCAGAGGCGCCCGCGGCGGCTCCGTCCCCGGCATCTGCGGCGCC
>JALSRW010000056.1 GCA_026984595.1 Alphaproteobacteria bacterium | reverse complement strand
GAGCGCGGGCCCGGCGCGCCCGCTCGATCAGTTCGACTAGCTCCGCGCCCTCCAGCCGCTGCCCCCGGCCGGTCTCCAGCGCCGCCCCTTCGAGGCCGGCCTCCAAGAGATAGTCCTCGAGTGCCGCATCGTCCTTGAGATAGGTCTCGCGGTTGCCGCGCTTGACCCGATAGAGCGGCGGCTGGGCGATGTAGAGATGGCCGCGCTCGACGATCTCCGGCAGATGCCGGTAGAAGAAGGTCAGCAGCAGGGTGCGGATGTGCGAGCCATCGACATCGGCGTCGGTCATGATGACGATGCGATGGTAGCGCAGCTTGTCGATGTCGAACTCGTCGCGGATGCCGGTCCCGAGCGCGGTGATCAGGGTGCCGATCTCCTGGCTGCCGAGGATGCGGTCGAGGCGGGCCCGCTCGACATTGAGGATCTTGCCCCGAAGCGGCAGGATGGCCTGGAAGCTCCTGTCCCGGCCCTGTTTGGCGGAGCCGCCGGCGGAATCACCCTCGACGATGAACAGCTCCGCCTTCCGCGGATCGCGCTCCTGGCAGTCGGCCAGCTTGCCGGGCAGGTTGGCGACATCCATCGGTCCCTTGCGGCGGGTCAGCTCGCGCGCCTTGCGGGCGGCCTCGCGGGCGGTCGCCGCCTCGACGATCTTGCCGAGGATCTGGCGGGCTTCCTGGGGATGCTCCTCGAACCAGCGGGAAAGCTGCTCACCGACCACCGCCGAGACCACCGGGGTGACCTCGGAACTCACCAGCTTGTCCTTGGTCTGGGAGGAGAATTTCGGATCCGGGATCTTCACCGCCAGCACGCAGGTGAGCCCTTCGCGCATATCCTCGCCGGTGAGCTGGACCTTGTCGCGTTTGAGGAGACCGCTCTCCTCCACATAGCGGTTGATGGTCCGGGTCAGGGCCGTGCGCAGCCCCTGGAGATGCGAACCGCCGTCCCGCTGGGGAATGTTGTTGGTGAAGCAGAGGCAGGTCTCGTGATAGCTCTCGGTCCACTGCAGTGCACATTCGACGCGCATGCCGTCGCGCTCGCCGCGGATCAGGATGGGCGGTCGGAACAGCGGTGCCTTGGTACGATCGAGCCAGTCGACGAAGGCCTCGAGGCCGCCTTCGTAATGGAACAGCTCTTCGACCTCCGGCTCCTCCCGCCGGTCGATCAGACGGATGCGGATGCCGGCATTGAGGAAGGCCAGTTCGCGCAGGCGGTGGGCCAGGATCTCGCGCTTGAAGTCGGTGCTCGCGAACACTTCGATCGAGGGCTGGAAGGTGACCCGGGTGCCGCGGCGGCCGCCCGAGGGACCGATCTCGCGCAACGGTGCCACCGGTTCGCCGCCGTTCTCGAAACGGATCGCGTATTCGCGGCCGTCGCGCCAGACGCGGAGCTCGAGCCAGTCCGAGAGGGCGTTGACCACCGAGACGCCGACCCCGTGCAGACCGCCCGAGACCTTGTAGGCATTGTGGTTGAACTTGCCGCCGGCATGCAGCCGGGTCATGATGATCTCGGCGGCAGAGATCCCGAACTCCTCGTGGATGTCCACCGGAATGCCGCGCCCGTCGTCGGTGACGGTCACCGAGCCGTCGGCATTGAGCACCACCTCGACGAAGCTGGCATGCCCCGCCAAGGCTTCGTCGATGGCGTTGTCCACCACCTCGAAGACCATGTGATGCAGGCCGGAACCGTCGTCCGTGTCGCCGATGTACATGCCGGGACGCATGCGTACCGCCTCGAGCCCCTCCAGCACCTGGATGGAGGTGGAATCGTAGGTCTGGGGCTCTGCGGTCATCTGCCTGTCAGCCATGTTCCCTCAATGTCGCCTCGCACAGGTGAAAAACGGCGGCTCGGCCGAACAGCGGCCGAAAGAGCCCGGCATCGGTGCCGGTGAGCCAGCTCTGGGCGCCCAGCTCGACCAGCGCCTCGAACAGCGCCGCGCGGCGCGCGGCATCGAGATGGGCCGCCACCTCGTCGAGGAGCAGCACCGGCCAGTCGCCGCCGCGGCTCCGCCGCAGGCGGGTCTCGGCCAGCAGCACGGCCAGGAGCAGCGCCTTCTGCTGCCCGGTCGAACAGTCGGCGGCGGGGATATCACCCTCGCGCAGGAACACCCGCAGATCGCTCCTGTGGGTGCCATGGGCGGCGCCACCGCTCTCCGCGTCGCTCGCGCGCGAAACCGCCAGCCGCTCCGCCAGCCATTGCTCGACCTCGAGCGCGCGCATGGTCTCCAGCGCCTCCTCCACCTCGCCGGCCAGCATCAGCCGGGCCGAGGGAAAGCCGGCGACGCCCCGGGCCAGCTCGGCTTCGAGCCCGGCCACCAGATCGCGCCGGGCGGCGGCGATGGCCACCGCCGCTTCCGCCATGCGCCGTTCCAGCGCCGCCAGCCAGAACGGGTCCGGTCGCCGCGAACGCAGCAGATGCGCCCGCTCGCGCATGGCCCGCTCGAACGCCCCGACCCGGCTCGCATGCTCGGGATAGAGCGCGAGCGTCAGCCGATCCAGAAAGCGCCGGCGGCCGGCCGGTGCCTCGGCCAGGATGCGGTCCATGGCCGGGGTCAGCCAGATCATCGCGCAGACCCGGGCGAGCTCGCCCGAAGAACGGCCCGGCGCCCCGTCGACGGCCACCTGGCGGCGACCGCTGTCGGGATCGTGCCAGGTCTCCACCTCGCGCGGCCCGTCCCCGGTTTCGACCCGCGCCCGGATGCGGAACCGGCCGCCGGCCCGATGATCGAGCTCGGCGAGACGCGCCCGCCGGAGCCCGCGTCCCGGGGTCAGCAGCGACAGCGCCTCCAGGAGATTGGTCTTGCCCGCCCCGTTGGGGCCGAACAGCACCACCGGGTGGGCTTCGATCCGCAGATCCAGCCGGCGATAGCCACGGAAGGCCGCGAGTTCGAGCCGCGACACGGCGCCAGCGGCTTCGCCGGCCGCCGCCGCGGCCGACACCGGTGCCAGTCGCGCCGTCATCACACGCGCATGGGCATCAGGACGTAGAGCGTGCTGCTGTCGGCCGGATCGCGCAAGACCGTCGGCGCCGCCGCGGAAGTCATTTCCATACGGACCCGCTCGCCCTCGATTTCTCCAAGGATGTCCAAGATATAGCGCGCATTGAAGCCGATTTCGAGGGGCGCGCCGGAATATTCGGCATCGAGTTCCTCGGTGGCCCGCCCGGCTTCCGCACTGACCGCGGAAATGGTCACCTGGGCGTCGGCGAAGCCCAGTTTGACCGCCCGGGTGCGCTCGGTGGAGATGGTGCTGACCCGGTCCACCGCATCCTTGAAGGCGCGCACCTCGAGAACGGCGACCTTGTCGGTGTCCTCGGGCTTGGGGATGACGCGCTCGTAATCGGGAAACGGGCCGTCGATCAGGCGCGAAACCAGCACCGCGCGGTCGATGATGCAGCGCATGCGATTGGGCGAGACGGCGAGGCTGACCTCGGCATCGCTGTCGCCCAGCAGCTTGCGCAGCTCGTTGACGGTCTTGCGGGGCATGATGATGGGCGGCAGCCGTTCGGCCCCCGCCGGCAGCGACACCTCGACCCGGGCCAGGCGATGGCCGTCGGTGGCCACCCCGCGCAGCACGCTGGCGGCCCCGGCGGCCAGCGGATGCATGTGGATGCCGTTGAGATAATAGCGGGTCTCTTCGGTGGAGATGGCGAAGCGGGTCTTGTCGATCAGCCGCGCCAGATCCGGGGCCGGCATGAGGAATTCGATATCCAGCCCGTCCTCGCCCAGCGGCGGAAATTCCTCGGCCGGCAGGGTGGGCAACTGGAATACCGAGCGCGCCGCCCGCAGCACCAGCTCGCGGCTCGACGGCGGCTGCGCGAGTTCGACCTCGCAGCCTTCGGGCAGCTTGCGGACGATCTCGAACAGCAGATGCGCCGCCACCGTGGTGCCGCCGGGCTCCAGGATCTCGGCCGGTTCGCGGGTGGCCAGGGCGAGATCGAGGTCGGTGGCGGTCAGGGTGAGCTCGCCATCCCCGGTTTCCAGCTTGACGTTGGCGAGAATGGGAATGGTGGAACGTCGCTCGACCACGTTCTGCACATGCGACAGGGATCTGAGCAGAGCGCTGCGCTCGATGGTAAGCTTCATGGGTCGTCCGGTTCCTCTGCCGTCTCCGACCGGCGGTGGCCGCCACTCGCCCCCGGCGGAACCGCCGGGGCGCGAACGCTAGCAGAAAACATCATCCGCGTTGAGCAGGATTTTGCCGTGTCCGACGAACCCGGTACCGGTCAGCCCTGCAGCCGCCGGCGCAGGGCCTCGACATCCTCGGCCAGGCTGCGGTCTTCTTCGCGCAGGCGCTCGATCTGGCGGATGGCGTGCATCACCGTGGTGTGGTCGCGGTTGCCGAATCGCTTGCCGATCTCCGGCAGCGAGCGGGTGGTGAGCTGCTTGGCCAGGTACATCGCCACCTGACGGGGGCGGGCCACCGCCCGGGCGCGGCGACTGGAGGACATGTCGGCCATGCGGATGCCGTAATGCTCGACCACCGCCCTCTGGATTTCCTCGATCGTCACCCGCCTGTCATGGGCCCGCAATAGATCCTTGAGAACCTCGCGGGCAGTGTCGATGGAGATCGGCCGGCCGCTGAAGGAGGCATGATGGACGATGCGATTGAGGGCCCCCTCCAGCTCGCGCACATTGCTGGTGATGCGGGCGGCGAGGAACTCCATCACCCGCAGCGGCACCTCGACATCGAGCTTTTCCGCCTTGGTCTGGAGGATGCCGAGACGCAGCTCGTAGGTCGTGGGATGGATGTCTGCCACCAGCCCCCAGCCGAGGCGGGAGCGGATCCGCTCCTCGAGACCGGAGAGATCGGCGGGGCTGCGGTCGGCCGAAATCACGATCTGCCGGCCGCGATCGACGAGCGCGTTGAAGGTGTGGAAGAATTCTTCCTGGGTGCTTTCCTTGCCGCTGATGAACTGCACATCGTCGACCATCAGCACATCGACCGAGCGGAACAGCTCCTTGAAGGACATGGTGTCCTTGCGGCGCAGTGCCCGGACGAACTGGTACATGAACTTCTCGGCCGACAGATAGACCACCCGCCGTTGCGGCGTCACCTCGCGGATCCGCCAGCCGATGG
>JALSRW010000055.1 GCA_026984595.1 Alphaproteobacteria bacterium | reverse complement strand
CTCACGCCCACCGGTGCGGCATCCCGTGCCGCCGGCGCCCGGATGCAGCTCGACGGGCAGAGCTGGGCGCAGAGCGTGCAGCCGATGCACAGGCCGGCATCGATCTTCACCTTGTGATGCCCGTCGTACATCGCCTCGTCCCAGGAAATCGCCGGGCAGCCGAGATTCATGCACATCTGGCAGGCGACGCAGTTCTCGGTATCGACCTCCAGCGGCAGGCCGCGGATGCGCACGGGATCGAGCACGCAGGGGCGGTTGGCGATGATCACCGAAACCCCTTTGTGCTCGCTGGCCTCGCGCACCGTCTGGTAGAGCGTGCCGAGATCGTAGGAATCGACGCTGCGCACCCATTTGACGCCGATGGCGCGACACAGCTCGGCGAAATCGACCCGGTCCCGGGGCTCGCCGCGCAGGCTCGTGCCGGTGCCCGCGTGATGCTGGCCGCCGGTCATCGCCGTGATGTGGTTGTCGAGGATCACCACGGTGATGTCGGCGCCCATGTAGACGGCGTCGATCAGCGGCGGGATGCCCGAATGCAGGAAGGTCGAATCGCCGATGGTGGCGACGATCGGCCGCTTCTCGGTGCCGGCCATGGCCAGCCCCACGGCGTTGCCGATGCTGGCTCCCATGGCGACACAGGTGTCGATCGCCTTCAGGGGCTCGATGGCGGCCAGGGTGTAGCAGCCGATGTCGCCGCAGACCCGCGCATCGATCGCCCGCAGCGCCATGTAGCTCGACATGTGCGGACAGCCCGCACAGAGCAGCGGCGGGCGGGGGATCGATTCCGGGGACAGGCCGCGCTTTCGCTCCCGTGCCTCGAGGAGACCCGCCTTCACCAGGCCCTCGCGGACGATCTCCGGTGACAGCTCGCCGGCCCGCGGAAAGAAGCGTTTGCCCTCGACCTCGAGGCCCATCACCCGGAGCTGCTCCTCGATCAGCGGCTCGAGCTCCTCCACCACGATCAGCCGCTCCACCGAGCGGGCGAACGCGGCGACGGCCTTCTTCGGCAGCGGCCAGGAGGCCGCGAGCTTGAGGACCGAAGCTTGCGGCAGCACCTCTTTCACATAGGCATAGGCGAGCCCGACGGTGAGGATGCCGACGGCAGGATCGCCGGCCTCCCGCCGGGTCAGCGCCGAGCCGTCGAACCAGGCGCCGATCTTCTCCTCGCGTGCCAGCACCGCCGGCCGGTTGGCGCGGGCATGGGCGGGCAGGGTGACGGTGCGCTGCCGGTCCTCGGGAAACGCGCGCTCCTGCGGGGTGCTCCGCTCGCCCAGATGGACGAGGGAGCGGGTGTGCGACAGACGGGTGGTGGAGCGGAGCACCACCGGAGTTGCGAACGCTTCCGAGAGATCGAAGGCGATCCTGGTATAGTCGAGCGCTTCCTGGGCATCCGCCGGCTCCAGCACCGGCACGCAGGCGAAGCGGGCGAAGACGCGGCTGTCCTGTTCGTTCTGCGAGGAATGCATGCCGGGATCGTCGGCGACGGCGATCACCAGCCCCCCGTTGACCCCGAGATAGCTCAGCGACATCAGGGAATCGGCGGCGACGTTGAGGCCGACGTGCTTCATCGCACAGAGCGCCCGCTTGCCGGCGAAGGAGGCACCGGTGGCGATGTCGAAGGCGGTTTTTTCGTTGGCCGCCCATTCGGCCCGCAGATCCTCGGGCGGGTATTTCCCGAGGCTTTCGACGATTTCGGTGGAAGGCGTGCCCGGATAGGCCACGGCCACCGCGATTCCGGCTTCCCACGCTCCCCGGGCGATGGCCTCGTTGCCCATCAGCGGCTCGACGGATCCCACGGCTCGTTCTTGTCCTTCTTCTGCAGTTGCGGCCCACGATGCTTCCCTGTCGGGCAGACCGGTCATAGACGGCCGACCGCCCGGAAACATTGACCGAAATCAATGGCGGGCAGGCAGTGTTACCTGCAGTTGCAGGCCTTCCCGGGAGCCGCTTTCCCGAGTAGAACGATCGCGCGGATCGGAGCGCTCAGCGACGCTTCTTTCGGTAGGTCCCCACCAGTTCTGCGCGCCCCAGAACATGCCCCTCCATCGCCGCCAGCAGACGGGCCTTGGTCACCGCACCCAGATCCGGCAGCGACAGATCCAGGGCATAGAGTTTGTGGAAGTAGCGATGGCGGCCGATCGGCGGACAGGGCCCTCCATAGCCCACCCGTTTCCAGTCGTTGAGGCCCTCCTTCGCCTCCTCCGGCATGGCCTTGCCACTGGCCCCCTCGGGCAGCGCCCGCGCCGCGGCCGGAATGTCGTAGACCACCCAATGCACCCAAGTGAGCCGCGGCGCCTTCGGATCCGGGGCATCGGGATCGTCGACGATGAGCGCGAAGCTCCGCGTACCTTCGGGCGGATCCTCCCAGATCAGAGGCGGGGAGACGTCCTCTCCTTCACAAGTGTAGACGATGGGAATCTCGGCGCCGTCCGAGAATGCCGGTGAACGCAGCGTGAAAGCCATTACAGAACTCCCCCACGAGGACAGAACGGCAAGAACAATGAGAAGCGTGAGGACCGAGCACGGAATGGACGATGACTGTCCCCCTTGTTTTCGGGAGCCGGCGGCAACGAAACGCCGTGGGCGGGTCGGTGCGCTCCGGAGGTATGGCGTCCGGAGCGGTGGCCGCGAAAGGACATGGTCCGCGTGGATCGACATACACCGTTTCTCCTTGCGGGCGGCGGAACGCACGAGTGGCGAAGCTTCCCGCAATACTTTTTTTCGACAGTCGACGGTCACTTTCGTTCCGGGCGATTTCACCGCCGGACGACAAGTGCCATGGAACGGCATCAAGCCACGAGGCGCACGTTTTGGCAACCGTCGTGAACGACGCGGTATCGAAGCGGGCGCCGTCGCTTCAGCGAAACCCGCGACGGAGAAGGCGGCGCTCGCTGAACAGGAGCTCGGCCACCACCACCGCCGAGTAGATGACGCCGATCCAGTAGAGATTGCGGGGATCGTTCGTCCATAGATAGGCCATGAGCGCCAGCCAGGAGGCCAGTGACAGGAACAGCCCGACGAGGGCGGCGTAGCCACTGCCACCGGTTTCCCGGCGCAGACACCATGCCGACCAGTTGACGATGGCGAAGATCAGCAAGAAGGTCGAGCTCGCGAAAGAAGAAATGACGGTCAGATCGGCGAAATTGACGAACAGTAGGGTCACGATGGTGATCGTTGTCAGGCTGACCCAGGGAACATGATCGTGCCGGGCCATGATACCGAAGATCTTCGGCAGCGCCCGGTCCCTGGCCATGATCGTGCCGAGACGGGCGGTGCCGAACAGCGTGGCGTTGATGGCCGAGGCGGTGGAGAACAGGGCGGCCAGCCCGATCAGCAGGAAGCCGGTCTGGCCGAGAAACGGCCGGGCCGCCACCGCCAGCGCGTATTCCTTGTATTTGGCGATCTCCGGGGGAGTCAGATTGCCGACGGCGACGGTGGAGACCAGCAGATAGACGAGGATGGTGACCAGGATCGACCAGAGGATTCCGCGCTTCAGGTTCCGTTGTGGGTCTTCCATGTCGTCGATGGCATTGGGAATGAGCTCGAATCCCTCGTAGGCGACGAAGATCAGGGTGGCACCCAGCACCACCCCGGCATAGCCCCTGTCGAACAGGGGCAGCAGATGGTCGGCTCTGGCGTAGAACAGGCCGATGCCGGCGAACAGGAACAGGATCGCCACCTTGACCGCGACGATCACCAGTTCGGTGGTGCCGCTGGTCCGCACGCCGTGCAGGTTGATACCGAGGAACACGAGCAGGATCGCGCTCTCCAGCAGATGATGGAGGAGCGGGCCGGAACCGCCGCCGAGCATGGCGCTGCCGTAGATGCCGAAGGTGAAGGCGTAGAGCGCCATGGTGCCGACATAGCCGACCAGCAGCAGCCAGCCGCCGATGGCGGCGATGTTCGGGTTGGCGAAGGCGTGTTCGAGGAACGTGAAGCTGCCGCCGCTGGAATGGAAGAGAAGGCCCAGCCGGGCATAGGAAAGACCGGTCACGAGCGCGATCACCCCACCCAGCGCGAAGGCGATGGGCGCGGCATGGCCGGCCTCGGCGATGGCGAGACCGAGCACCGAGAAGATGCCGCCGCCGACCATTCCGCCCACGCCCATGGCGACGACTTCGCGAAGGCCGAGCTTGTCGGGCCGCTGCGTCGGCGGCGAAGGGGAGGGGCGGCTGTCTGCTCTGGCCATGCACGCGATCTCGAGTCGGAAGGAGGGAGGCATCGGCCACCGGCGGGGACCCCGGCGCTGCCGGACCTTACGAGACCTCGCCGCCTCTGTCGTCCCTTGCCGCCGAGCTGTCGCGTGCGACCGGCGACGGCCCGGAACCCGCCGCCCGTCGGCCCTCGGCCGTCGGCCTTCAGCCCTCGAGCTTCCGCTTCAGGAGCTCCTGGACCATCTGCGGGTTGGCCTTGCCGCGCGTGGCCTTCATCACCTGGCCCACGAACCAGCCGATCACCTTGGGGTTCTTGCGATAGGTTTCGACCTGCCCCGGATTGTCGGCGATGACCTTCTCGACAATGGGCTCGATCGCCGAGCTGTCGGTGACCTGCTCGAGGCCACGCTCCTCGACGATGCGCTCGGGATCCTCGCCGGTCTCGAACATGATGGCGAACACATCCTTGGCGAGACGGCCCGAGAGCACCTTCTCGTTCAGGAGATCGATCAGCCGGCCGAGCTGCTCGGGACGGATCGGGCAGTCCTCGATGCCCTTGCCGGCCTTGTTGAGGGCGCCGAACAGCTCGGTGATCACCCAGTTGGCGGCCTGCTTGGCATCGCGGCCGGCCGCCACCTTCTCGAAATACTCGGCGGTCGCCCGTTCCGCCACCAGTACCCCGGCATCGTAGGGGGAGAGCCCGAATTCGCGGATGAACCGCTCCTTCTTCTCGTCGGGAAGCTCGGGCAGGCTCGCCCGGATGCGGGCGATGAAGGATTCCTCGAGCTCCAGCGGCAGCAGATCGGGATCGGGGAAGTAGCGATAGTCGTGCGCTTCCTCCTTGCTGCGCATGGAGCGGGTGACGCCGCGGGCCGAATCGAACAGGCGGGTCTCCTGTTCGATCACCCCGCCGGCCTCCAGG
>JALSRW010000054.1 GCA_026984595.1 Alphaproteobacteria bacterium | reverse complement strand
CACGGGATCACCGCCCCGGCCTTCGGCCTCACCCGGGACACGCTGATCGGCCCCCTGCCCCAGCCCAACGGGCAGATGGAGCACTGGCTGCCGTTTTTCCGGGAGCGAAGGCTTCTCCACATGGCGTGCCTCGCACAGCGATCGGGCCGCCTGCCGTGCTCCCTGTTCGGGCGCATCGAGCGTCTGGCGGCACGGCTCGATCGCTGGCTCGAGGAGCCGCGACAGCCCGCGCTTCTCCACGGCGATGTCTGGTCGGGCAACATCCTGGTGCGGGGCAGCCGCATCGCCGCCTTTCTCGACCCGGCGATCTATTTCGGCCATCCCGAGATCGAGCTCGCCTTCACCACCCTGTTCGGCCCGTTCGATCCCGTCTTCTACGAACACTATGCCGAAATCGCGGGCATCGCCCCGGGCTTCTTCGAGCTCCGGAAGGACTTCTACAATCTCTATCCGCTGCTGGTGCACCTGCATCTCTTCGGGGGCGGCTATCTGCGCCCGATCATCGCGCTCCTCGACCGCCTCGGCCTCTGATCCCGAACGCTCCCGCCCCGAAGAAGGCCGCAGCGCCGACGATCTCCGCTGGCCCCGCAGGCGATTGCGGTGACCGGGCACGGGCAACCATTCGTTAACCTTAATGAAACCTTTTGGTGATGGAATGCGGGCAGCAGGAGCCGATGGAGATCCGGCTCCGCAGGGGACGGGCAATCGGAGGCGTCATGGCACGGATCCTGGTCATCGATGACGACGAACTGCTGGTCGAGCTGCTCCGCTTCACTCTCGAGGGGCACGGCCACGAGCTGCTGACCGCCGGCGACGGCGAGGAGGGTCTCGAAATCGCCGCCAGGGAGCCGCTCGATCTCGTGGTGCTCGACGGCATGCTGCCCGGTCTCGACGGCCTCGAGGTCCTCAAGCGCCTGCGTGCCGCACCCGAAACCGCCGATCTCCCGGTGATCATGCTCAGCGCCCGCAAACAGGAACGCGACGTGGTGGGCGGGCTGTCGCTGGGGGCCGAGGACTATCTGGTCAAACCCTTCATACCCGAGGAGCTGGCGGTCCGCATCACCAAGACCCTGGCCCGGCACGCGGCCTGACGCCGGAACCGCCGATGTCCCCGAGGCCGCGTCGCCGCCCGCGGGGCGGATCCCGGCTGCTGCCGATCACGCTCGTCCTGCTGATCCTTCTCCCGACCTCCGCTCGGGCGGCGGCTCCGGATTACGCCCTCTTGCGCAGCCTGCGCGAGCAGGGTCGCTACGAGGAGGCCCTGGCGCGGATCCGGGCGGCGCTGCGGATCGCGCCCGGCAACACCGATCTGCTGCTGTTCGAAGGCCAGATCCTGACCGATCTGAAGCGCTTCGAGCAGGCGGCCTCCATACTCGGAAAGGCGATCCGGATCGCCCCGGACTATGCCGATCTCCGCCTCGCTCGAGCCCGTGCCCTGTTCTTCGCTGGCCGGCGGGAGGAGGCCCTGACCGCGCTGCGGCCCCTCCTCGAGGCGGCCGCCGGAGACCCGCGCCCCTGGCTGCTGGCCGCCCGTATTCATTTCGCCGCCGGCCGGCTCGACCGCGCCGAAGCCGCACTCGGACGACTGCGGGAGCTCGCCCCGGAGGATCCGGACACGCTGCTGACGGCCGCCGATATCGCCCGCCGGCGCGGATATCTGCGGCTCGCCTCGGCCTATTACGAGAGGATCCTCGAGGCGCCGGGCTACGAGCGGCTGGTGCGCCGCCGTCTGGCCGGGCTGGAGGCGGAACGGCGACGCTTTCGCCTGACCCTGAGTGGCAGTTTCAGCGAATACGACGACAGCGACCGCGAGCCCTGGCGCGAAGGTTCGGTGGAACTCTCCTGGCGCTGGGACGAACGGAGCTGGCTGCGCGGCAGGCTGGACCTGCGACGCCGCTTCGGCGCCACCGATGTCGGCATTCTCCTGTCGCTGGAGCGGCGGCTGGCCGAGGCGACGACTCTGGTGCTGGGCCTGGGCGGCACGCCCGATGCCGACTTCTCGCCCCATGTCGAAGGGCTGCTGGGCATCAGCCATCGTCTGCAACGAGGCACGGGGCGGTTCGGGGACACCGTCGGCTCGGCCCGGCTGCGCCTCAAGAAATACCCCGAAGGTGGGGTGGGCAGCCTCGAACTCGGCGTCACGCAGTATTTCCTCGACGGCCGTCTCTGGACGACGGCGGCGGTGGTACAGACCCGCGACGAGGCCGGCGGCCGCGATCTCGGCCTCGCCGCCCGCATCGACGGCATCGTCCGGTCCGGCTGGCGGCTGTTCGCCGGCACCACCATCGAGCGGGACGAGGTGGAGGGAGGCACCACCCTGGCACGCAGTGTGTTCGCGGGTCTGGTCGTCGATCTCGACGACCGGCTGCGTGTGTTCTTCGATCTGGGCGTGACCGACCGCAAGGAGGGCGGCCTGCGTCGCACGTTCGGTCTCGGCCTGAGTGTGGCCTTCTGAGCGCGGGATGCCGATGGCCGCCGGCGACCGGTTCCTGGACAGCGTGCTCTGGCTGGTGTGGCAGCTCACCCTTCTGCTCGTGCTGCTCGCACTGCTGGTGCTGCTGGTGCTGGTATTGCGGCGGCTCGCCACCGAGCTGCGCGGCGAGCGGCGGATCCGTGAGCGCGAGGCCGCCAGGCGGCTGATTCTCGGCCGGTTGCACGGCGACGAGGCGGAGCTCGATCCGGCTGCACTGCACGGTCTGCCGGCGGCCTTCCTGATCGAACTGATCGACGAGCTGTCCCAGATGGTCCGCGGCGAGGGGCGGGAACGGCTGGCCGCGCTGGGCGCGCGGCTGGGGCTCGTCGACCGTCTTCTGCGGGCGCTCCGCTCCTGGCGCCCCGGGGTGCGGGCGGAAGCGGCGCGCCGACTGGCCATCTACCGGAGCGAAAAGGTCACCCGGGCGCTCTGCGCGGCACTCTCCGACGCTACCGCGGGGACGCGGGTGGCGGCGGCCGTGGCCCTGGTCGACCGTGACGCGGCCTGGAGCCTTCTGCAGAGCCGCGCGCGTCACGATCCGGCGCTCGCCGGCCCGACCGCCTTCGCCTTCTGGCAACGACTGGCCGAGCTCCGCCCCCGGGCCTTTACGGAGCTGTTCGGCGAGCCCTGCCCGCCCGAGCGACGCGTGCTGATGCTCAGGGCCGCCGGCGCCGCGGGCCTGACGAACCTGGTCGAAAGCATCGCGGCCGAAGCCGCCTCCGCGGACCCCGCCGTTCGTCGCGCCGCCACCATGGCCCTGCTCGATCTCAAGCATCCGCTCGGCCTCGATGCCCTGGCGCGGATGCTGAGCGATCCCGAGCCGCGGCTGCGGGCGGACGCCGTGACCGCCGCCGCGAGACGCAGGCTGGTCGGCCTTCTGGGCCTGGTCCGCGCCTGCCTCGAGGATCCCGATGCCACGGTTCGTTTCCGCGCCGGCGAGGCGGTGCGGCGACTGGGTGGCCTCCATCCGGCAGCCTTCGGAGGCAGCCCTCGATGAGCGGCATCGCCTGGCCGGCCTTTCTGCTGCTGGCGCAGCTCGTGGCCCTGCTGGTGCTGCTGGTGAGCGTTACCCAGAATCTGCTCTACTTCACTCTGATGCTGATCGCGCTCTGGGCGATGGCCAGCCGACCGCCGGCACGGCGCACCCGTGCCCTGTGGAGCGAGCTGGTGGATCTGGCTCCCTCCCTTTCGGTGATCGTTCCGGCCTACAACGAGGAGCTGACCATCGAGGAGTCGGTACGCGCCCTACTGGCGCTGCAATATCCCGATTTCGAGGTGATCGTGGTCAATGACGGCTCGACCGACGCCACGCTCGAACGGCTGAAGAGCCGTTTCGCCCTCGAGCCCGAGGAGGTCGCCGGCACCGGCCCGCTGCCGCACGCGCCGTGCCGGCGTGTCTACCGCTCGGCCAGCAACCCCGCATTGCGGGTGATCGACAAGGAGAACGGCGGCAAGGCGGATGCCCTCAATGCCGGCATCAACCTCGCCGAGGGCGAGCTCTATTGCGCCGCCGATGCCGACAGTCTGCTGGAGGCCGACAGCCTGCTGCGCGCGGTACAGCCCTTCGTCGAGGGCGGCGAGCAGACGGTCGCCGTCGGCGGCACGGTGCGGGTCGCCAACGGCTGCCGGGTACGCGGTGGGCGCGTCGTCGAGGTGCGGTTGCCGAACCGGTTCCTGGCATTGTTGCAGACGATCGAATACATGCGTGCCTTCACCATGGCCCGCCTCGCCTTCGAGCGCTTCGGTGCGCTTTTCATCATTTCCGGTGCCTTCGGCATCTTCCGCCGCGAGGCGGTGCTGGCGGTGGGCGGCTACGACACCGCCACGGTCGGCGAGGATCTGGAGCTGGTGCTGCGCCTCCATCGTTTCCTGCGCGAGCGTGGCCGCTCCTACGAGATCCGTTTCGTCCCCGAACCGGTCTGCTGGACCCAGGTTCCGGAAAGTCTGCCCGCCCTCGCGCGACAGCGCATGCGCTGGCACCGTGGCGCCCTCGAGAGCCTTGCGGCCCATCACCGGATGATCGGCCGCCGGCGCTACGGGACACCGGGCTGGCTCGGCCTCTCGACGCTGTTCCTGCTGGATGTGCTGGCGCCCGCCGTGGAGGCCGCGGGATACGTGCTGATGCCGTTTTTCTGGGCGCTCGGTATGCTCGATACGAACTTTCTCCTCGCCTGGCTGGCGCTCACCTTCGCCTTCGGCATCGTCGTCTCGATCGGCTCCCTGGTGCTCGAGGAAATGGAGCTGCGGCGCGTTCCCCGGGCGAGTCATCTGGCCCTTCTGGCGCTGGCCGCGATCGCCGAGAATTTCGGCTACCGCCAGCTCAACAATTTCTGGCGCATGGCCGGACATCTGGCCTGGCTGCGCGGTGCCGGCGGCTGGGGCCGTCAGACGCGGCGTGCGTTCGCCCGGGCATGACGCCCCGCCGGCCGCGCCCACGACGGTGTTCGGAAGTGCCCGCGAACCTTGACATCCCCGGGGGGCGATCCCATACACAGCGCCGACGAACGGGGCCGTAGCTCAGTTGGGAGAGCGCTAGAATCGCACTCTAGAGGTCGGGGGTTCGACTCCCCTCGGCTCCACCAATGGACCGCAGCCGGAACGCTCCGGGCTCGTCCCGCGGTTCCCGCCGCAATGGCGAACCTGCCGCT
>JALSRW010000053.1 GCA_026984595.1 Alphaproteobacteria bacterium | reverse complement strand
CGGCTATGCGAGCTTCGACGAAGAAGCGATCGCCGCTTCGCAGACGCTCGATCCGGCCGCCCTGTTCGGTGAGGCGATACTCGCCCTGACCGTCGACCAGCGCAGCGCCGGCGGCCAGATGCAGCAGGGGATCGTGCGCATCGACGGCAAGAGCCCGAGCGGCGCGATGATGATCTATTTCCGGCAGTCGGAGCAGATCCCCACCGCGGTGCGCACCGCCGTCGGCCGCGACCCCCTGACCGGCCGCTGGCGTGCCGCCGGCATTCTCGTCCAGGCGATGCCCGGCGAGGCGGTCGAGGATCCGGAAGAGCGCCAGGAGAACTGGCATCGGGTGATGCTGTTCCTGCAGACGCTCACCGAGGAGGAACTGCTCGGTGACGGTCCGAGCCCGGACGAGGTATTGTTCCGGCTGTTCCACGAAGAAGGGGTGCGGGTCTTCGAGGCGGTGCCCATCACGCCGGGCTGCTCCTGCGATCGCCAACGGGTGCAGACCATGCTGCGCCAGTTCCCCGCCGAGGAGCTGGAGGGCATGCGCCAGGAGGACGGCAGTATCGGCGTCACCTGCCAGTTCTGCAGTCGGCATTACCTGTTCGAGGCGGGCGAGGTGGATGCCCTCGTCGCCGCACGCTCCGGGAGCGAGACCTGAAATGCGCATACCGTCCCTGCCCAGCCTGCCGATCCTCTTCCTGGCGCTGCTGCTCGCCGGCTGCGCGAGCGGCGGGACCGAGCGGCCGGCGGCCGATGCCGGCCCACGCCCGCCGCTGATCTTCGCCGTCTCCGCGGTCGAGGTGGTGGACAACAGCTCGCTGCCGGCGCGCACCAGCTTCATCGACAAACGCCGCTCCGGCGCGCTCGCGAAGAAGCTCGCCGAGCTGCTGCGCCGGCGCATCCAGGCCGGCGGCGGGCCCGGAACGCTGCGTGTGGTGATCGAAAAGGCGGTGCTGGTGGAGCGCCCGGTCGCGAAGACCTCCGGGATCGCCGGCTTCTTCCTGCGCGAAACCGAGGCCCGCCTCGAGGGGAGCATCACCGTCCGCCTCTCGGTGCTCGACGAGGGTGGCTTCCAGCGTGCTTTCGCACGGGTCAAGGTGGAGCGCTCCCGCCCGGTGCTGGAAGGGACTTCGGTCACCGGCCGGGACGCCCTCGCCCGCGGTCTGATCGACGATCTGCTGGCCCAGTTCCAGGATTCGCTGGAACGCAGCGTCGAGGACAATCTGGCCGCCTTCCTCACCCTCTGAACGGCCGTCGCCGAAGGAGCCGCCGATGGACCATGTCTTCTATCGCCAGCTCACCGAAACCTATCCCGTCGCGGTGCGCGGCGAGGGCTGCCACATCATCGACCGGGAAGGCCGCCGCTATCTCGATGCCAGCGGCGGCGCCGCCGTCTCCTGCCTGGGTCACAGCCATCCCCGGGTGATCACCGCCATCAAGCGGCAGCTCGACACCATCCCGTATGCCCATACCGGGTTCTTCACCAGCGAGCCGGCCGAGGCTCTCGCCGATCGGCTGATCGCCGCGGCGCCACCCGGCATGGACAAGGTCTATTTCGTTTCCGGCGGTTCCGAGGCGGTGGAGGCGGCCCTCAAGCTCGCCCGCCAGTACCATGTCGAGCGCGGTGCGCCGCAGCGCAGCCGTTTCATCGCCCGCCGTCAGTCCTACCACGGCAACACGCTGGGCGCCCTGGCGGTCGGCGGCAACGCCTGGCGGCGGCGGATGTTCGAGCCGCTGCTGATCGGCGTCGAACATCTCACCCCCTGCTATCCGTACCGCGAACAGCGCGCGGGCGAGAGCGACGAGGCCTTCGTCGACCGGCTGGTGGGGGAGCTGGCGGAGCGTATCGAAGCAATCGGGCCGGAGCGGGTAATCGCCTTCGTCGCCGAGCCGGTGGTCGGTGCCACCCTCGGCGCGGTGCCGGCGCTTCCGGGATATTTCCGCAGGATCCGCGAGCTGCTCGATCGCCACGGCATCCTCCTCGTCCTCGACGAGGTGATGTGTGGCATGGGCCGCACCGGAACCCTGTTCGCCTGCGAGCAGGAAGGGGTGGTGCCGGACATCGTCACCATCGCCAAGGGCCTGGGTGCCGGCTACCAGCCGATCGGGGCGATGCTCGTCCACCGGCACATCGTCGAGACGATCCGCAATGGTTCGGGCTTCTTTCAGCACGGCCATACCTACATGGGCCATCCCACCGCCTGCGCCGCGGCCCTCGCCGTACAGGAGGTGATCCAGGAGGAAAACCTCCTGGAGCGGGTGCGGGAGATGGGCGAGCGGCTGCGCGAGGCCCTGGAGGCGCGCTTCGGCCGGCATCCCCATGTCGGCGAGATCCGGGGCCGCGGCCTTTTCCGGGGCATGGAGTTCGTCCGGGATCGCGACAGCAAGGAGCCCTTCGATCCGTCACTGCGGCTGCATGCGCGGATCAAGAAGGCGGCCATGGCCCGCGGCCTGATGTGCTATCCGATGGGCGGTACCATCGACGGCCGACGCGGCGATCATCTGCTGCTGGCGCCGCCCTTCATCGTCTCGCAGGACGAGATCGACCAGATCGTCGATCGCCTCGACGGGGCGATCTCCGATGCGCTCGCGGGGATCGCCGCCGATGCCGGGTGAGCTCGACCGTCCCTGCCTGGTGATGGTCGCCCCCAACGGCGCGCGCCGCGGCAAGCAGGAGCATCCCGCCCTGCCGGTGACGGCCGAGGAACTGGCCCGCGATGCCGCGGCCTGCGCCGCCGCCGGCGCCACCGCCCTGCACATGCATGTGCGCGACGAAGACGGCCACCACAGTCTCGATGCGGAGCTCTGTCGGGCCTGGATCGACCGGCTGCGCGAGGAGACCGGGGCGGGCCTGCTCCTGCAGATCACCACCGAGGCGGTGGGCCGCTACAGCCCGGCGGAGCAGATGGCGCTGGTGCGCGCGCTGCAGCCGGAGGCGGTCTCCATCGCTCTGCGCGAGCTGTTCGGCGAGCAAGGAGAGCCCTCCGGTGAGACCCGCGATTTCCTGGCCTGGCTCGTGGATCGCGGGATCTCCCCCCAATACATCCTCTACAGTCCACAGGAAGTACGGCGTTTCCACGAGTTGCGGGCGCGTGGCGTGATCCCGCAGCAGCGACCGTTCGTGCTGTTCGTCCTCGGCCGCTATCTGGGCGCCGGCGAGGCGGTCTCTCCGGCGAGCCTGTGCGCCTTCCTGGCCGCCCACGATGCCGCCTGCCCCTGGGCGGTGTGCGCCTTCGGACGCGAGGAGACGGCCTGCCTGCTGGCGGCTGCGGCCATGGGCGGGCATGTGCGCGTCGGCTTCGAGAACAGCTTGTGGCACGGGGACGGCCGCCTCGCCCGCGACAATGCCGAACGGGTAGCGGCGATCGTCGACGGGCTGCGTCGCATCGGCCGCCGGCCGGCGAACCTCGCGGAGAGCCGCGCCCTCTTCGCCGAGGCCGCCTGCTAGGCCCGCTTCCCGGGACAGCCTTCGCCGCTCCGCCCGCTTGGAACGCATCCAGACTATTTCTTCGTTTCCAGCGCTTTCGCGCCGCCACATCCGGTGCCAAGTGAAAGGCGGGCGCCGGATGGGCCGGTGCCGATCTTTCCGGGAGGAACACGCGATGCGAAGCCGGAGGAACCCGATCGGAAGTCGTCTGCTCCTGGCCGGGCTCGCCCTGCTGCTCGGCGCCGCGCCGCCGGCATCGGCTTCCGCCCCGAACGAGAGCGGGATCTCGTCCATCACTTCCGACAACGGGATCGCCGCCCGGCTGCTGGCCATTCGCAGCGAGCTCGAAATCGGTCGCCGGCTCCTGGCGCGCGGTGAGGCCGACCGCGTGGCACCCCACCTTCGTGCCCCTCTCGAGGAGCTCTGGACACCGATCCACGAACCGCTCGAGCGGCGCGATCCCGCCATCGAGATGCGTCTCGAAGCAGCCCTGGCGGAAGCGGCGTCGGCCGAGCCCGCGGAAATGGATGCCGTCACCGGGCGGGCCGTCGCCGTGGTCGAGGAGGCCTCCCGGGAGCTGTTTCCGGAGAGGCTCCGCGAAGATCCCCGTTTCCGCCTCGCCGTCGCGAGAATCCTGCTCGACGAGAGCGCCCGGGCCTACGCGGCGGCGGTCCCCGAGAGCGGCCGGATCGACCGTCGCGACTACGAGACGGCCTACGGTCTCGCGCGGGCTGCGGCCGATCTCCTGAGCGCGGTCGTTCGCAGCAGCGAGGATCGGGACACCGGGGCCGCCGTCGAACGGCTTCTCGCGAGCCTCGCAGACGCGCTGCCCTCGATCGAGCCCCCCGAGCGGCTCCTTCCCGCCGGCCGTTTCCAAGCGCTGGTTTCGCGCATCGAGCTGCAGTTCGGCAATCTGGCCTGACCGGCCCACGCGGTCCGGAACCGTTTCCGCTCGTCGGCTCAGCCCCAGAGTTCGGGTGGTGGCGGCAGCATGCGGCTGCCTTCGTAGGGAATGCCGGGCACCCGGTCACGGGCCAGCAGCAGCGGCCCGTCGAGATCGGTGAAATCGGCATCCTGGGCCAGCAGGAAGGCGGGCGCCATGGCCAGGCTGGTACCCACCATGCAGCCGACCATGACCCCGAAGCCCGCCTCGCGCGCCGCCGCGCGAAGAGCCAGCGCCTCGCTCAGCCCGCCGGTCTTGTCGAGCTTGATGTTGACCACATCGTAGAGACCGCGCAGCCCGGCCAGATCCCCGGTAACGTGACAGCTCTCGTCGGCGCAGACCGGCACGGGGTGCGGCAGGGATGCCAGAGCCGCATCCCCGCCGGCGGGAAAGGGCTGTTCGATCAGCGCCACCTCGAGCGCCTGCAGATGCGGCGTCAGCTTCTCGTAGACATCGACGGTCCAGGCCTCGTTGGCATCGAGAATGAGCTGCGGCCCGGGTGCCATCTCCCGCACCGCCCGGACCCGTTCGAGATCGAGGGAATCGCCGGCGAGCTTGAGCTTCAGGAGCGGCCGATCGGCCAGCTCGCGCGCCGCTTCGCCCATCCGCCCGGGCACATCGAGGCTCAGCGTGTAGGCGGTGGTCAGCGGCTCCGGGGACGACAGACCCGCGAGCTTCCAGACCGGTGCGCCGGCGCGTTTCGCCTCCAGATCCCAGAGCGCGCAGTCGACGGCGTTGCGCGCGGCTCCGGCCGGCAGTAGCTCGGCGAGTGCCGCCCGA
>JALSRW010000052.1 GCA_026984595.1 Alphaproteobacteria bacterium | reverse complement strand
CCGGCGGGATCGCCATCAGCCCCACCACCTCGAGCCCGTATTCCCGCCGGCAGGCGGCGACGAAGGCATCCACCGCCTCCGGCAGCACCCCCGCCTTCTGCGGCTCGCCCCCGGTATTGACCTCGATGAACACCGGCAGACGGCGGTCCTGGCGCTCCATTTCGCGCGCCAGCGCCGCGGCCAGCTTCGGGCGGTCGACGGTCTGAACGACGTCGAACAGGCGCACGGCATCCCGTACCTTGTTGGTCTGCAGCGCCCCGATCATGTGCAGCGCGACGCCGGAAACGCGCGCGCGCAGCTCCGGCCAGCGGGAGGCCGCTTCCTGCACGTAGTTCTCGCCGAACACCCGTTGCCCGGCGGAAAGCGCGGCCGCGATCCGGGCCGGCGGCTGCGCCTTGGAGACGGCGATCAGGGTGACCTCGGCGGGATCACGCCCGGCTTCGCGGCAGGCCTCGGCGATCCTCGCGCGCACCGCCGCCAGATTTGCCGCCACATCGACATGCTCCGCTTGTCCGCCGGCCGTCACGCTGTATCCTCCGTCCGCAACGCGTCGGTGAGCCAGTACGCCAAAGCCTCGGGGTGTCAAGCAATGAGCGGCAGGATCCGGAATCTCGAAGACATCCTCGCACCCTTCGGTGCGCGGCCGTTCCTCGAGGAATATCTCGACCGGCGTCCCCTCTATCTCGAAGGCGAGGAGGACAAGTTCGCGGCGGTCATGAACTGGGAGATCCTCAACCGGCTCCTGGGGATGACCACCATCTGGTCGAACCGTTCGCTCGTCCTGGTGCTGGACCGCGAGACGATCCCCCCGGAAGCCTATGCGACTCCGGCGCCGGGACGGGACGGCGGCCAGGTGCTGCGCCCCGATCCCGTGCGGGTGCGGCGGCTGTTGGCCCGGGGCGCCACCCTGGTGGCCAACGACATCGACCAGCTCACCCCCGAGCTGTCGAGCTTCGCCCGCGCCCTCGAGGAGGCGCTGGGCGGCAAGGTGCAGGCCAATCTCTACATGAGCAGCCAGCGCCGCCAGGCCTTCCGGGTCCACTACGACACCCATGACGTGTTCGCCGTGCACGTGGCCGGGGAGAAGCGCTGGTTCGTGTTCGAGGGGCGGGCCGAGGATCCCATCGCCCATCCCAGTTTCAAGAACCTGCCGCAGGAGGTGCACGAAAAGGCCAAGGGTGCTCTGTGGAAGGAGATCCGCATGACGCCGGGTGATCTCCTCTACCTGCCGCGCGGCCAGTATCATTATGCGCTGGCCGAGGATGGCGGCTGCATCCACATCGCCTTCGGGGTGACATATCCGATCGGCATCGATGTGGTGAGCTATCTGTTCGACCGCATGATCCCCGATCCCCTGGCCCGGGCCAATCTGCCGCGTGGCGACCGCGAGGCGCTGGCCGCGCGGCTGCGCGAGCTCGGCGCCCGCATGGCCGAGATCCTGGCGGAACCGCGCAGCCTCGAGGACATCGAGCGGCAGATGGCCGGCTTCCGCTGGCCCCGTGACCGCTACGATCTGCCGCGCATCCTGGAACCCGAGGGCCAGCGCTGGGAGGTGCGCGGCAAGGGCATGCGCCTCGTCAATCGCGGCGGCCGCTTCGCGCTGGTCAAGGAGGGTTCGCGGCAGGCGGTGGAGGTGCCCAGGGAGGTGCAGCCGATGCTCGCCTGGGCGCTCGAGCGGCCGGCCTTCACCCGGGCCGAGTTCGACCATGCGTTCTTCGACCGACCGTCCGAACAGCGCGCCAAGTTTCTGCAGGACATGGAGAAGATGGCCCTGCTGCGCCTCGCCGTGTGAGCTTGTTGCACGGGGAACACAGTGTGCCCACTACCCGGGCCGGCTGGCAGAACGCGGCTTGCATGGCCGGAATCCTGTTCCGATAAATCACGGGCCGATTGAGTGTGGTGTCGGACACCACCTCTTGATGTGCAGGGTCGGTGCGCCGACCCGGTCGAAAACATCGGACACGCGCCTTCGTGGCACGAAAGGAGAAAACGAGGATGTACTTGAAAAAGGCGTTGTTAGGCACGACGGCCCTGCTCGGTGTCGGCGCACTCATGGTCGCCGATGCGGGACAGGCCAAGGCCCAGGCGTTGGAAGTCTCGGTCAGCGGCTTCTCGCGCTTCCTGGCTGCTTTCGGCAACCTCGAGGATCAGAGCGGCACCACCGACGCGCGGAGCCTGTACTTCCGCAACGACACCGAGGTGCATGTCAAGGCCCGCGGCACCGACGACGCGACCGGCATGCGCTACGGTGCGACGGTCGAGTTCGAGGCCGACACCAGCGCCACCGGCAACACCGACGAGAGCTGGATCTTCATCGGTGGCAACTGGGGCGAGCTCCGCTTCGGTGACGAGGACGGTGCCGCCGACAACATGAAGGTGACGGGCGCGACGCTGGCCGCCGGTACCGGCGGTATCGACGGCGCCGGTGAAGTGGCGAACGTCGGGATCTTCTTCGACAATTCCAGCGACGCCACCAAGATCATCTACTACTCGCCGAAGATCTCCGGCTTCCAGGTGGGTGTCAGCTACACCCCGGATTCCGGGCACGGCGGTTCGACCACCTACCCGACCGATACCACGGCGACCGATCGTGAGGACTGGATCGAGGCCGGTATCGCCTACTCCAATACCTTCGGGGCGGTGGACGTGACCGCTTCCGTGGTCGGCAGCACCGCCGATTACGAGACCGGCAACAACGACTTCTCCGCCTTCGGCGGCGGTATCAACATCGGCTTCTCCGGCTTCACCGTCGGCGGTGCCTTCTTCACCGAGAACGACGATGTCGGCGGCGACCGCGATATCTGGAACGTGGGTGCCGGGGCGAGCCTCGGTCCGGCCAATCTTTCGGTCACCTACGCCAAGATCAACAACGACGGCAGCAACGTCGATCCCAACAACATCGTGCTGAGCGCCGACATGGGGCTGTTCCCGGGCGTGGCGCTGCAGGGCGACGTCTCCTTCTTCAATCGGGACACCGGTACGGATGACGACGGCGTGACCGGCGTGCTTCGTCTGCACATCGGCTACTGACGCGTCCTCGCGAAACCACTGCGGGCGGCGGGCTTCGGCCCGCCGCTCTGTCGTTCGGGGGTGTGTGCAGGGCGTCGGTGAGGATCGCGGGCTTTCGACGCCGTGGTTCCTGTCCCGGTAGAAACTCCGCCCGGGATGTGCTATTCAAAAGAGGTGATTGCGGCTCGAACCCGCTGCGGACCACAGGACCTGTGCAGATGGGCAACTGGCGTTTTTGGCCGGTATTGACGATCCTCCTCGCTATCGCCGTCACCGGTGGAACGGCTGCGCAGGCCGGCGAACTGGTCGCCGGCGATTACGGCGCGCTGCCCGGGCCGGCGAACAGCCCGTTTCCCGAGAACCGGGAGGCGGAGGCGGTGACACCCTTCGTCATCGCCTTCACGCCGCGGGCGACGGGCAATCTGCGCCTGCGTGCACCCTCGCGTCTGCTCGCTGGCGGGCGGCTGGACTTCGGAATCGGCAAGGGCGGCCTGCTGGGCATCGAGCGGCTCGGTCTGCAGCGTCCCCCGGCGGGTCGTGATGGCGACCAGATGCTGGTGGGCGGCGGCTTCGAGTACAACGGCCTGGCCTTCGGAGGCGCCTACGGTCGCTCGCTGCTGATGGGACGCCAGGCGGATCTGGTTGCCGCCGGCGTGGGGTACGGTTCCTTTTCGGCGAGCCTCGGTTACGCCTGGGGCAGGGAGCCCGACGAGGAGCCGCTGGACATGTTGATGCTCAGTACCGACCTCCTGGCATTGCCTTGGCTCGCCTTCGAAAGCGATGTGGCGGTCGGCGAAGCCGGGAGGGACGAAGCCATCGCCGTGGGACGGCTCGGGATCCGCCTGAACTTCTGACCGCGGGCGCCCGACGTTCGGTGCTGGAATTGGCGGAAACGGGGCGCTATGTTGCGCCCGTGCCGGGGACGCCCGTCCGCACCGCAAAGCGATGGACAGCCGATGCAGAAACGATCGACCCTGCCCGCCCTGCTGGTGATGTTCACCGGCCTGGCCCTGCTGCTCTCGGCCTGCGAGAGGGCCAATCTCCAGCCACCGGACATCGGCCAGGAATACGACCCGAGGGATCTCCGTGACCGGCAGAAATACGGTACGGTGTTCGGGAACGACGCCTTCGTCTTCAGTACCGCGCGTCGTCGCGACGAGGGCGGTGCCGGGGCCGCGGGCATCGGCGTCAATGCCTATCTCTGGCGGGCGTCGCTGGAGACCCTCGATTTCGTTCCCCTGGCCTCGGCCGACCCCTTCGGCGGCCTGATCATCACCGACTGGTACCAGCCCGCGGATGTGCCGGGCGAGCGCTTCAAGCTCACCATCCTGATCCGGGACCGCGTGCTGCGCGCCGATGCGATCAAGGTTTCGGTCTTCCATCAGGTGCGCAACGCCGACGGCGAATGGGTCGATGCGCCGGTGGCTCCGGAAACGGCGAGGGCGCTCGAGGACAAGATCCTCACCCGGGCGCGGGAGCTGCGGATCGTCGCCGTGCAGGCGGGTGGCTGAGGACGGCCGCCGCCCCGACTTCCGCCGCAGGGCTCAACCACCGGACATCCGCAGCTTTCGACATTCGAGGTGGGACGCATGTCACGCTACCCTTTCCGGGCCAGTGAGCAGAAATGGCAACGCATCTGGCAGGAACGGCGCTGTTTCGAGGCGAGGACCGACCCCTCCCGCCGCAAATACTATGTGCTGGAGATGTTCCCCTATCCCTCCGGCCGCATCCACATGGGACATGTGCGCAACTACACGCTGGGGGATGTCGTCGCCCGCCTCAAGCGGCGGCAGGGCTTCAACGTGCTGCATCCCATGGGCTGGGATGCGTTCGGGCTGCCGGCGGAGAATGCGGCCATCCAGAAGGGCGTGCATCCGGCCGAATGGACCTGGTCCAACATCCGCGAGATGCGGGAGCAGATCAAGGCGATGGGCTGCTCGCTCGACTGGACGCGCGAGTTCGCCACCTGCGATCCGGCCTACTACAGGCACGAGCAGGCGATGTTCCTCGACATGCTGGAACGGGGCCTGGTCTACCGCAAGGAAAGCTGGGTCAACTGGGACCCGGTGGACCAGACGGTGCTGGCCAACGAACAGGTGATCGACGGTCGCGGCTGGCGCTCGGGAGCGCCGGG
>JALSRW010000051.1 GCA_026984595.1 Alphaproteobacteria bacterium | reverse complement strand
GGTGAAGCCCGGAGCGGGCAGGAAGGCGGCCAGAGGCGGCACCCAGGCATCGAACGGGGTGCGCTTGCCGACGGCATCGCCGAAGCGTTCGAACACCGTCACCTTGCCGGCCGCCCCGTCGGTCAGCACGGTCACCAGACGGCCGCCATCGGCGAGCTGGTCGAGGAGGCTGCGGGGCACCTCCCGGACACCGCCGGCGATCAGGATGAGGTCGAAGGGGGCGAGCTGGGGCAGGCCCTCGCGGGGCCGGCCGGGCTGCAGCAACACGTTCTCGCAGCCCAGCTCCAGCATCAGTTTCTCGATCGCCTCGCCGGCCGCCTCCTCCTCGACCAGCAGGAACACGGTGCCGGCGAGACGGGAGAGGACCGCGGCGCTGTAGCCGGTATCGCAGCCGATCACCAGCACCGCATCCTCGGATCGGACCTGGGCCGCCTCCAGCATCTTGGCCAGGGCCAAGGGTTCGATCAGCCGCCGGCCGTTGCCGAGATCGATATCCTCGTCGTGATAGGCGACCCCGCGCAGATGCTTGGGCAGGAAGAGCTCGCGCGGCACCTCGCCCATCGCCTGCAGCAGCCGCGGATCCTGGATCCGGTTGGGACGGAGCTGGTTGGCGACCATATTGGCGCGGGCACGGGCGAAATCCATCGGATCGATCTCCGCAGAGCTGACGCGAAGGGGCTGCCGGATCGCTGGTGCCCGCGCTTATACAGGGCCGCTCCGGGCCGCACAATCGGCCATCTCGTCGCCGGTTGACCGGCGTCTTCGCCACTCCTATATCCGGGCGGCACCGGCCCGGTGGCAGAGTGGTCATGCAGGGGACTGCAAATCCCCGGACGTCGGTTCGATTCCGGCCCGGGCCTCCAATCCGGGACTTGGCGCGCCCGGTGCGGCCCTGCTATAGAGCGCCGCGCGAGGTTGGTCCGGCGTAGCTCAGTTGGTAGAGCAGGCGGCTGTTAACCGCCGGGTCGCAGGTTCGAGTCCTGCCGCCGGAGCCAAACCGCCGGAAGGCCGCTTTCTCCCGTTTCCTTCGATCCGCATTCCCGACCGGTGCCTCGCCCCCGATACCGGTAGGGCGAAGGCCGGAAACGCCATCGATGTGCGGGTGCGCCGCTGTCACCTCGTCCGGCGGATGCTACTCTCCGCGGCAGGGAGCGGGGGAGGAAGCGATGGCGGGACGTTTCTTCGAAGCCGGCATCATCGGTCTCGGGATGGCGCTGGCGCCGCATGCGCGGGCGCTTTCCGAGCTCGGCGAACGGGTGCGGGTGCGGGCGGTATGGAGCCCGATTGCCGATGAGCGAGGGCGCGCATCCCGCGAATGGGGCTTTCCGGCGGTCGAGGAAGTGGCCGCGATCTTCGAGGATCCCTCGATCGATTTCGTTCTCCTGCTGACCCCGCCCGGGGCGCGGCGGGCCTATGTCGAGGCGGCGGCCGCCGCCGGCAAGCATCTGCTCATGGAAAAGCCGATGGCCCGCGATCTCGCCGAGGCGCGCGCGCTGGTCGATATCTGCGAGCATACGGGCGTGACCCTCGGTATCGTCCTCCAGCAGCGTTTCCGCGAGGCGGCAGGACGCCTGCGGGAACTGGTCCGGGCGGGGGATGCGGGGGCGCTGGCCGCCGCCCAGCTCTGGCTTCCCTGGTGGCGGCCGCAATCGTATTTCGACGAGGGTGGACGAGGCACGGTCGCCCGCGACGGCAGCGGCGTGCTGGCCAGCCAGGCCATCCACGCCCTCGATCTCCTGGGCTGGATCGCCGGTCCGGTGGCCGAGGTCACGGCCGTGGCCGGCACCACCCGCCTCCATCGCATGGAGACCGAGGATTTCGTCGCCGCCGGCCTGCGTTTCGAGAATGGCGCACTGGGCGGGGTTCTGGCCACGGTGGCCGAATATCCGGGGTTTCCCGAGCAGATCCACTTCCTTTTCGAGCGGGTGACGGCGATCCTCGAAGGCGCGACGCTCCGGCTTCACTGGCAGGACGGGCGCGAGCAGCGCTTCGGCGAGCCGGTGCCCACCGGCAGCGGCGAGCGGCCGATGGATTTTCCCCATCACTGGCACCGCGCCCTTCTGGCGGATTTCCTGGACGCTCTCGAAGCCGGGCGCGAGCCCGCGATCCCGGGACGGGAGGCCCTCTCTGTCCACGCCCTGATCGATGCGCTGCTGGCATCCGCGCGCGAGGGCGGGAGGGTGCCGGTCGCCCGCCCCTAGACGATCCCCTGGACGGCCAGGAAGTGGCGCATGCGGGAAGCGGCGAGTTCGGGATCGCGCAGCAGCCCGGCACGGTCGGCGAGACGGAACAGCTCGGCCAGGTGCAGCAGCGAGCGGGCGCTCTCCTGGCCGCCCAGCATGGTGAAATGGGATTGATGGCCGTTGAGCCAGGCGAGAAAGACGATGCCCGTCTTGTAATAGCGGGTGGGGTTCCTGAAGATATGGCGTGACAGCGGAACGGTCGGCGCGAAGAGGGCGAGACAGCGCTCGCGATCGCCACGGGCCAGGGCCGAGAGCGCCGCCGAGGCCACCGGGGCGATGGCGTCGAAGATGCCGAGAAGCGCGTCCGAATGGCCCTCCTCGTCGCCGAGGATCAGTTCCGCGTAGTGGAAATCGTCGCCGGTGTACATGCGCACCCCGGCCGGGAGCCGGCGCCGCATGGCGATCTCCTTTTCCTTCGAGAGCAGGGAGATCTTGATGCCGTCGATCCTGGGAGCCTGCGCCTCGATCAGCGTCAGCAGCGTCTCCATCGCCCGCCAATGGTCGCGATCGCCCCAATAGCCGGCGAGGGCCGGATCGAACATCTCGCCGAGCCAATGAAGGATGACCGGCCGGCGCACCTGTTCGAGCAGGCGCGTGTAGACCGCGAGATAATCCTCGGGGCCGCGGGCCACCGCCGCCAGCGCCCGGCTGGCCATCAGGATCACCCGGCCGCCGAGCCCCTCGACGAAGGCGAGCTGCTCCTCGTAGGCACGCAACACCTCCGCCGGGGAAAGATCGGGCCGCGGCAGCAGATGGTCGGTGCCGACGCCGCTGAACAGCACCGCATCCTTTCGCGTTTTCGCCTCGGCGACGCTGCGGGCGATCAAGGCCTGGGCCGCCGGCCAGTCGAGGCCGGAGCCGCGCTGGGCGGTGTCCATGGCCTCGGCGACGGCGAGGCCCAGATCCCAGAGATGATGGCGCCAGGCCAGGGTCGCATCGAAATCGATCGCCGCCTCGTCCCAGGGATCGTGATCGGCCAGCGGGTCGTGGACCACATGGGCGGCGGCGAAGGCGATGCGATCGAAGGGGCCTTCCGCCCGTTCCGGAAGGCTGCACGGCGTGCCGAGGCGCCAGCTTTCGATGCGGCGATCCGGACGCGGCAGACGGAGTTCAGGCATCCGGGGCGAGCTCCAGGGGCGGTACCTCGATCATCCGTTTCTCGGCGGCGCTCCGATAGCCGAGCTCGGCGAGCTGGACGCCACGGGCACCCTCGAGCAGATCGTGGGGGAAGGGCGCACCCTCGCAGACATGGCGGATGAACATCTCCCATTCCACCTTGAAGGCGTTGTCATGAGGGACGGTATCCGGGACTTCCTGCCAGTCGGCCTGGAAATCGTGGCGGCGGGGGGAATCGGGATCCCAGACCGGCCGCGGGGTGGCGACAGCGGGCTGGATCCAGCAGCGGGTCAGCCCGGCCACCGCCGATCCCTCGGTGCCGTGCACCTCGAATACCGCGAGATCGTCGCGGCGCACCCGCACACACCAGGAACTGTCGATGCGGGCGAGGATCCCGCCTTCGAGCTCGAACAGGGCGAACACCGCATCCTCGGCATCGGCCCGGTAGGGCTTGCCGGCCTCGTCGAGGCGCTCGGGGATGTGGTTGGCGGTGAGGCAGAAGACCGTCCGCACCGGGGCGAACAGATGGTCGAGCACGTACCGCCAGTGGGGCAGCATGTCGAGCAGGATGCCGCCGCCATCGGCCCTGCGGTAGTTCCAGGAGGGGCGCTGCGGGGGATCGATCCGGCCGTCGAAGATCCAGTAGCCGAAGCTGCCCTGGATCGCCAGGATCCGTCCGAAGAAGCCGGACCGCACGAGTTTCCGGAGTTTGCGCAGGCCGGGCAGGTAGAGCTTGTCCTGTACCACCCCACCGGCGACACCCGCCTCGCTCGCAAGCCGCGCCACCGCGAGCGCCTCTGCGGTGGCGGCGGCGACGGGCTTTTCGCAATAGACATGCTTGCCGGCACGGATCGCCGCCTCCAGCCGCTCGGCCCGCCCGCGGGTGGTGGCGGCGTCGAAGAAGATCTCGTCCTCGGGGCTGGCCAGTGCCGCCTCGAGATCGGGGGTCCAGCGCTCGAGCCCGTGCCGTTCGCACAGATCCTCGAGCTTGCGGGGATCGCGTCCGACCAGCAGCGGGTCGGGGATCACCCGCCGGCCGTCCGCGAGCCGGACCCCACCCTGTTCGCGAATGGCGAGGATGGAACGCACCAGATGCTGGTTGGTGCCCATCCTTCCGGTGACCCCGTACATGACGATGCCGAGCCTTTCGGGACTCATCGGCCGTGCCTCCCCGAAGCGCGGAACCCTGCAGGTAACCGCCCGGTTACTCGCATTCGGATAGCCCGGAACCGCCGGCGAAGCAAGACGGGCGCCGCGGCCCGGCGGCGTTGGCGATCCGCCGTATGGACAACCGGTAACCGGCTGGTTACCCTATGTCAGGATACCCGCGGCGGAGGGAAAGGACAGCCCGCCCGCAGGCCGGGCGGCGACGCGCGCGGGGTTCCGGGAACAGGGAGGTCCATCATGCGTTCAGTCGTCCTCGCCGCGATGGCGGCGCTCGGTCTGGCCGGCGGATCCGCCGTCGCCGCCGAACATCCGTGGAAGCCGGAAAAGCCGATCACCATCATCGTCCCCTGGGCCGCGGGCGGCTCCACCGACCAGGTGACCCGGGTGGTCGCGGGCGAGCTCGAACCGGTGCTCGGCCAGAAGGTGGTGGTGGTCAACCAGCCCGGCGCTTCGGGCTCGATCGGCACCAAGGGCGCCCTCGACGCGCCGCGCGACGGCTACACCTGGACCGCCGGTGCCGCCCAGGATCTCGGCACCTACAAGGTGCTGGGCATGCTCGATACCAGCATCGAGGACTGGCATCTCTACTTGACCGTGGCCAATGTCTCGGTGGTCAGCGTCAATCCCGAC